>CALBLD010000233.1 GCA_937895775.1 uncultured Clostridia bacterium | reverse complement strand
GCTGATGACGCTTACCGCACCGATATCCGCCGACATTGCCGCCGTCATAGAGGCATCGGGAGCCGACGTGCATGAAATATCCGAAAGGCTGTCTGTTATCGGAAACGAATTTTTTAAAACAAAGAGTTCTGAAAGGAATTGCGTATGAACAACAACGAAATCAATCCGACCGAAGAAAAAGTCGAAAAAAACAGGTTAAAATCACTGCTTACACGGTTCGGAAAAGGAATCGGATACTTTTTCCGCAGTGCGCCGAAGGTTTGCATCGGCTTCTTCATCGCAACCGCGGTTGCCGCAGTACTGCACATACTTTCTTCATTATTCCCCGCATTTGCGGACTTCATGATAAAATACCCGTGTGCGCTTTTCCGCTTCATTGCGGCAAAACTCACAATGTGGATTCCGTTTTCGCTTGCCGAAATGCTTGTCATTCTGCTTCCGATTATCTTCATCTCTCTGATCGTATGCGGCATAATAGTTTCAACAAAGGGCAGTCAGAAGCAGTATATATCAATGACGGCAGGATTGCTGTCCGCCATTTCGTTTTTCTACATTTCGTTTGTGTTTACGCTCGCTCCCGGCTACAAGGGATCTTCGCTTGACAAAAAGCTCGGACTTCCCGCTGAAAAGGTTACAGCCGAAGAGTTATACGAAACCGCAAGCTATCTTACCGAAAAGATCAATGCGATCATCGGCTCGGTCGGCTTTGCGCCCGACGGCTCATCGGTAATGCCGTATGATCTTGACGAGTTGAACGACAAGCTGAACGATGCATACAAAAAGGCAAGCGCAAAATACAGTTTCATTTCTCCGCTCAGATCGAATCTGAAATATGTAATTATGTCCGAACCGATGTCCTACACCCACATCACAGGCGTTTACACCTATTTCACGGGTGAATCGAACATCAACGTGAATTTTCCCGACTACACGATTCCCTACACTGCCGCGCACGAGCTTGCTCACCAGCGCGGAATCGCACGCGAAAACGAAGCAAACTTTGTCGCCTTTCTTGCTTCCCTCGAATCGGACGACAGTTATATCCTTTACAGTGCATACACCAACATGCTCGAATATGTTCTGAATGCGCTCAGCACTGCCGACACCGAACTTTACAACTCTCTGTGGAGCAAATTTGACCGCAATACCGTCAAAGAATTCAACGCATATTCGCTCTTCTTCAAAAAATATCAGCACAGCACCGCATCAACCATCAGTTCGGCGATAAACAATTCGTACCTTCAGTCGCAAGGCGTAAAGGAAGGCTCCCGTTCATACGGACTGGTCGTTGACCTTACCGTGGCGTACTGCAAAACGCTCTCCGAATAAGTCGTGTCAGAATTTCGGTTTCCGAATATACTGAGAGTAAAGCCATTATTGATTTTATCGATAAAATAAGTAATAGTTTACAATTTATTAACAAATCTTATGCATAAAAAATATATAATGGAGTGAGAAAAAAATTCCGAACGGGTTTCCATTCGGGATTTTTGTATGTTTGACCGACAGGGTCGCAATGGCTGTGAAAAGCCGACTAATCTGAAAGGATTTGTTTTCATACTGTCGGATGATGTCCGACGGTTGGAATTGATATATATCATGGAAAAAATAATAATTAACGGGGGTCGTCCTCTGTACGGCTCTGTTGAAATTGACGGCATGAAGAATGCCGCACTTCCCATAATATTTGCGACACTTCTTGTGCGCGGAAAATGTCAGATAAAGAATCTTCCTGCCGTAAGCGACATAACAAGGTCGCTTGAAATAATAGAAAATCTCGGTGCATCGGTAAAAAGGCTCAATTCGAACACGGTCGAAATCGACACAGCAGGCATACATGTCAGATCTGTTCCGGCTGAGCTTTCACGCAAGATGCGCGCATCATATTATCTTGTGGGTGCCGAACTCGGACGCTTCGGAAGAGCGCTGGTCGGTTATCCCGGCGGCTGCGATTTCGGCGTCAGACCGATCGACCAGCACATCAAGGGCTTTGAAAAGCTCGGGGCAAAAGTTAACGTCGAGGGCGGGTACATTGACGCAAGCGCACCAAACGGTCTTATCGGCGGAAACATATTCTTCGACATAGTCACGGTCGGCGCAACGGTTAACGTAATGCTTGCCGCTGCACTTGCCGAGGGTACAACCATAATCGAAAATGCCGCGAGAGAACCGCACATAGTTGACCTTGCCAATTTTCTCAACACATGCGGTGCCGATGTCAAGGGTGCCGGAACGGATACGATAAAGATCAGGGGTGTCAGCGAGCTTCACGGATGCACATATGCTATAATTCCCGACATGATTGAGGCAGGGACATACATGACAGCCGTTGCCGCAACCGGCGGCGACGTCGAAATATGCAATGTCATTCCGAAGCACATGGAATCTGTGACCGCCAAACTCGAAGAAATGGGTGTTACGGTTATCGAAAACGATGACAGCATCC
>CALBLD010000232.1 GCA_937895775.1 uncultured Clostridia bacterium | reverse complement strand
GACGGCGACTGCACCACACCCGTTATCTGCGCATGCGGATATATAATCACGCCCGCAAAGTCGGAACATTCGCTCGGCGAAGAGTGGCATCACGATGAAAACGGACATTGGCACGAATGTACAAACGCAGATTGCGACTTTGCAACCTCCAAGACTGCACACAGCGGCGTCGATGACGGCGACTGCACCACACCCGTTATCTGCGAATGCGGATATGTAATCACACCTGCAAAGCACGAACACACACCCGGCGATCGGGTATCCGACGGCAACGGCAATCATACCCTCAGATGTGCGGTTGAGGGATGCACGGTAAGCATCCGGACCGAAAGCTGCACAGACGGAGATCACGATCACAAATGCGATCTGTGCGGAGCAAAGCTCACCGACCACGTCGGCGGCATTGCCGATTGCAAAAACAAAGCGGTATGTGATATCTGCGGCGAGCAGTACGGCGAGGTCAACCCCAACCGTCACAACGAGCTTACGCATGTTCCCGCAAAGTCCGCAACCGACAATAACGACGGCAACACCGAATACTGGCACTGCGACGACTGCGACCGATATTATTCTGACAGCGACGGCGAAAGCAGGATATCGAAAGAAGATACCGTGATTCCGGTCATTCCGAAAACCGGTGCCGAAGACATAATTATACCGATTTCCGCACTGATCGCGCTCGCGATTATCTGCATGGCAGCGACGCTGAAACGCAGAAAGAAATCATAACCGACATCTGCGGACATCGCAAAAAGAGAGACAAGAATTTTTCCTGTCTCTCTTTTTTTCGAAAAAAGTCGGTATTTTGCTGTCTTTTCGAAAAACAATTGAAAAATCGAAAAAAATGTGGTATAATCGGTTATCTTAACAAACCGTTATCTGCAAAGGAGATTCCAATGAAAAATATAATCCTCACCGGAGACCGTCCGACCGGGCGTCTGCACCTCGGTCACTATGTCGGATCGCTCAAAAGAAGAGTGGAACTTCAGAATTCCGGCAAATTCGATGAAATCAACATTCTTATTGCCGACGATCAGGCACTGACCGACAATGCCGACAATCCCGGAAAAATAAGAGAAAACATCATAAACGTCGTTCTTGATTATCTCTCCGTCGGAATCGATCCCGCAAAATCGACAATCTGTGTACAGTCCGCACTGCCCGCACTCCATGCGCTGACCTTTTACTATCTCAACCTCGTGACCACGGCAAGACTGTCGAGAAATCCCACCGTCAAAGCGGAAATACAGATGCGCGGATTTGCCGATGAGGGTCTGCCTGCCGGCTTCTTTACCTACCCTGTCTCGCAGGCTGCCGACATCACCGCATTCAATGCGACCGTCGTTCCGGTCGGCGAAGATCAGCTCCCGATGCTTGAACAGACACGTGAGATAGTCGAAAAATTCAACAGGATATACGGCGATACCCTTGTCATGCCGAAGGCAATGATACCCGAAAACGAAACTCAGCGTCGGCTCCCCGGCGTTGACGGCAAGGCAAAAATGAGCAAATCGCTCGGCAACTGTATCTATCTGTCCGATCCCGCATCCGTCGTGAAAAAGCAGATCAACGGAAAAATGTACACCGATCCGCTTCATCTGCAGATAAGCGACCCGGGTCACACCGAAGGAAACGTCGTTTTCACCTATCTTGATGCCTTCTGCACCGACGATCATTTTGCCGAATATCTGCCCGAATACGCAAATCTCGACGAAATGAAGGCGCACTACAGAAAAGGCGGTCTCGGCGACGGAACCTGCAAGAAATTCCTGCTGAATGTTCTTGAGGAAACACTTGCTCCCATCAGAGCCGAACGCGAAAAATGGGAGAAGGACATCGGCGCGGTATACGACATAATACTGCAAGGCACCTCGTCTGCCGTCGAAAAGACGAACGATACCCTTGCCCGCGTCCGCAAAGCGATGAAGATCGACTATTTCGCCGACCGTTCGATCGTAAAAGAGTGGGAAAAGCTTCTTAAAGAAACAAAGCTGTAACAGCTTCTTGCACGATACCACAGGATACAAACCTTTCCGACCGACGTTTGTCGGTCGGCACCGTCATTGACATCCGACAAAAATTCCCCTGTCTTTTGACAGGGGAATTTTTTCATATCAGTAATTATATTTTTTTCGTTTGACAGTCAGAAATGTTATTCCGAGCAATACGGACATGAATTCGGCAACGACTACCGATATCCATACTCCGTTAAGCTCCCATATCATCGGCAGGATAATTATTGCGGCAGACTGGAAGACAAGAGTCCTGATAAAGGATATCAGCGCAGAGGTAAGACCGTCGCTGAGTGCGGTAAAGAATGCGGATGTGAAAATACCGAAGCCCATAAAGCCGAAGGAAAGCGCAAAAATCGCAAATCCCGACACGGTCATCTCATATAGCGTGGCATCGTATCCCACGAAAATCTTCGAAAGCGGCGCGGCAAGCAGTTCCGCCGACACCACCATGACAACACCGGATACGGCTATCAGAAACAGGCTTTTTCTGAGCAGACTTTTCAGCTCGCCGTGATTCTGCGCTCCGTAGTGATACCCGATAACCGGGGCAATTCCTATTGAAAATCCGACAAAGATCGCCGAAAAGATCATACTGACGTACATCATGACGCCGTATGCCGAAATACCGTCCTCACCGGCATATTTTATAAGCTGTAGATTGTACAGTATCCCGACAAGGCTCATCGAAATATTGCTCATAAATTCGGACGAGCCGTTTGTACAGGCTTTGAGGATCGCCCTGCCGTCGAATGATGTCCGGCACAGACGCAATATACTGCCGTTTTTTCTCATAAAATAGACGAGCGGAACAACCCCGCCGACCGCCTGCGCAACCGCCGTGGCAACTGCGGCTCCCGCCAGCCTGTACTCCTGCGGAAGCAGTGTGCAGAGAAGTGCGTCGAGGATCATGTTGGAAAGTCCGGATGCGACCGTCACGGCAAGTCCGAGATGAGGCTTTTCAGCCGCGACGAAAAAGCTCTGAAACATAACCTGAAGCACAAAAAACGGCAATGCCGCAAGGATTATCCGCGCGTACAGAACACAATTTTCGAGCAGCTCGCCTTCCGCTTTAAGCATCATCGCTATCGGTCTTATAAAAACGATACCCAGAACCGCAAGCAGTATGCCTATCGCAAACGCCGTATACACGAACAGCGAAAAATATCTGTTTGCCTTGTCGCTTTTCCCTTCACCGTATGTTTTCGAAACGATCGCCGTTCCGCCGGTGCCGAACATAAATCCGACCGTTCCGAGTATCATCAGAACCGGCATTATGAGGTTTACCGCCGCAAAAGGCGTTTTGCCCGCAAAATTTGATACAAAAAATCCGTCTACCACCCCATAGACCGATGAAAATATCATCATTACAATCGACGAGGCTGTGAATTTCAAAAGCTTAGGGTATGAAAAGTGATCAGATAATTTTATACTCATACGCCCCTCCGTTTCAAATCAGACGGGTGTCATTATAACACAAAGCGGCGATATTGTCAACCGTTTTACCGAAAGTAAATATCCGCGGGAAATTTTCCCGCGGATATTTTTATACCAGTCCTCTGAGTGCTTCCTGTACTCTTTCGAGATTGCCGGAAAACATCAGTTTTACCGTGATCTTTTCGCCGTTTACCATGGTAAAAGCAATATTTGTTCCCAAAAACGTGCCTCTTGTCCTCACAAGAGAATAATCGATGTGATGGATCTACCTTCCCCGTTTTCGTATCGACAAGCTCGGCAAAATGCGTATACACATTGAAAGTCTTTCGCTGAAAGACCGTCGCCCCGCACGAGGGTACACTGCATACGAGCGCATTTGTCACCTTTTCTATCGGTCTCTGAACACGTGCCGCATCCACTGCCGTGTCCCTCTGAATCTTTACCTCGGTATCGCAATATTCGCAGACGGCGTATCTGTCGTTTTCGCCGTAATGTATCATCGCTCCGCACGACTTGCATATCATCGTCGGCATTTATATCATCTCCTGTATTTCCCACACGAGACAGATATTTATTCCACGTGCCGAGCCGGTGGACGTGAATGTGTGGAGTTTCCAGCCTTTTTTCGCACCGAGATCGAGCATCGGCTGTATCTTTTTTCTGATACGGTCCTGTGCATCTGTGAAAATCCCGGCTTTTATCACAACATCTTCGATCTCATATAAGAGGTACGGGTCGCTTGCTCATCCTCATACTGCAAATACAGCTCGTCGCTTGCCGGCGTCCCGCACCTTTTGCAGAAATTGCCATCAAATTCGGCTTTGCAGCTTTTGCATATCATATTACTTCACCGTAAATGTCAGCGGACCCGTCTCGTCGATCGTATCCAGAGAGTCTGCCTCATATATTTTCAGCTTCAGTTCGATCGTTTCAATGTTCTTGATGTCATTTTCCTCCAGAACGCTTTCCGGAAGAGTTATATTATCGAACGAACGCTTGCCGCCGTACACCAGCGAATAGAAAAAGGCAGTAGCCATATATCCGTTGACCGAGAGATCGTCACATGACACATTGATATTCTTATCGGTATTGTTTTCGATGTAAAGCACGACCGACGCGCCCCAAATGGAATTTTCGTCAACATATTTTCCGACTACGCGTATTCCGTTCTTGTTGTAAAGCTCACTGCCCGAATCGTCCGCCTTTGTATCCATGCTGTCGAAAAGCGAAGTCTTTATGGTTACACACTCGGAATCGTATATATCGTCGTAGCTTTCGCTGTCGTAAACGTGAAAATATATTTCGATCTGACCGATTTTCTTTATACCTGCCGCCTCAAGCGATGCGGAAGTAATGTAAAGTACCGAATTGTCTTTCTTGCCCTTGGCAACGTCCGCGGCGTATATCGAGCTTACCATAAAGTTGTTCACTATGACGGCATTCGTCCCCACCGTCACGTCCCTGTCCGAATCGTTTTCGACAAGCAGTTTGATGCCCTTTCCCAAAATCAGGTTGTCTTCCGCCGACACTGCCGTAACCTTTACTCCGTCCTTTTCAAAGCAGACCTGCTTTTCTATCGAAAAAGTGTCTGTATCCCCGTCATCGGGTGTCGTTTCGGAAGCGGCGGTTCCCGTTCCTTCAATTTTCTTTGTCTCTCCCGGTTCGCTTGCAAAGCCGCATGACGCAAGCGTCAGCGCAAGGATTGCGGCAACTGCCGCAACAAATATTTTTTTCATTTTAATTTGTCCTCTCTTCCCTGTTTATTTGTCCGATCCTTCGGTTTTTTCGGCATCCTGTGTCTTTGCCGCAGGTCTTTTTGTCATTATCGAACCGACGATAAAGACAATCGCAAACACAAAGCAGACTATCGACCAGATCATAAGATCACTGTAAGAGCCGTAATTTGCGATACCGACAATTCCGCCGACGGCATAAAAGCCGCCCGATACGAATCCGCCGGCTGTCCCCTTACGGGTCGCTATGCCGACGATCCCCGCAATCAGCATGCAAAGTGCGAGAAAGACTCCCGCCGAGCCGCTTGTTTCGCCGTTGTCCGAGATAACATTTCCGAGTCCCGCAACGCACGACTGAAAAACAATGAATCCGAAAAGAACGATACTGATAATACCGATGACAAGTTTTGCTGTTTTCATAAAAAATCCTCCTGTAAATAAAACGTCCTTTTGCTATGATTATACAGCATATATCTGCGATTTGTTATGCCGTCAGCATAACAACCCACCATTTTTTGATGTATAATAAGAAAAAAAGCCCTGTTTGCACAGGGCTTCGGGCATATTATCCGCATTATTTTTTTATCGTTCCGAAAACCATAAGTCCGATGAATATTGACATCACGCCGAGAAGAGTATATACTGTTCTTTGAGTTCTCTTCGGCGCACCCTTTGAAAAAGGGAGCCAGTCCCATATTCCGAGGAAATTACAGAAACAGAAGAACGGTATCGGCAGAATAAGCAGCCAGCCGATCGCCACCTTCGGAATATCGCCCGGCTTTATGTCAACAAATATGACATATGTAAGGAGTACCGCAAACAGATATCCTATCGCCGATGCCGCAATCACAAGCGGGTTCCTGCTCCGCAGTCCCGGGACAAGCTTTACAAAACCGATCGGATTGACACCGCATATTGCCTCTTTAAGCTCAGCTATGCTCGCATAACGATAGCGCGAGTCGATTTCGATGCACTTTCCGATTATCTTGCCAACCGATCCGGACACCTTCCGCTCGTTCGGAAATCCGCCGGTCAGCATGACGTTTATCAGCACCCCGACCGCATATATGTCGGTCTTTGCGTCACTCTGCGAAAAGCCGAACTGTTCGGGCGCGGCATAACCGGGCGTCCCGAGAATAACGGTATCGGCGCATTTGTTCCGGGCAAAGCACCTCATTATACCGAAATCGATTATCTTTGCAACTCCGTCCTGCGAGACGATTATATTGTTCGCAGTTATGTCACGGTGTACATATCCCGCCCTGTGCATGACAGAAAGACCGTCGCAGACATCGGCGGCAATCTTCAGTGCAGTCTCGGGTATGATACGCTTCCCTTTTGCGATCATATCGGCAAGTGTCTCGCCCTGAATATATTCCCTCACCACCTCAATGCGATCGCCGAAGTCTTTTATGCACAAAATCCTCGCTAGGTGCGGACTTGCAAGCTTCCGCATCGCCTCATAGCCGGGCATCGCCGACCGCTCGGCCTCCTTTACAACAAACAGTCTGTGTGTCGGCTCGTATATGCAGAGTTTCGTCTTGTCATTGAAACTGCTGACCGTTCTCAGATTTTCATACAGATATTCGTTTGTCATTGAATTTGTCATTGCACCGACCTCCGACACAGGCAGCAGAGCTGCCGGAAAGGATTTTTGATTTTATGGATAAAACAACAAAGGAACTGCTGGAACTTATGAAAAACAGCGGAAGCTACGATGATTACATCAAGGCAAACCGAAATGACATTTCGCAGTCGTTTGCGAAAATCGACCGGACGCTGTCCTCAATGCTTGTCATCAAAGGGCTAAAAAAAGCCGATGTCATAATGAAGTCGGGGATCGAGACCCACTATGCCTATCAGATTTTTTCCGGCAGAAAAACGCCCTCCCGTGACAAAGTGATAATGCTCTGCTTCGGCATGAACCTCTCGGTTGATGAGTCACAGCAACTGCTGAAAATAACCGGATATCCCCAACTTTACGGCAAAAACGAGCGGGACAATGCCATTCTGTTCGGACTTACCAAAAGAATATCGGTCATAGACATGAACAATATTCTTTTTGATCTGAGTCTGGAACTTTTGGTATGATTTGTATTTTCATTATAACATACGGGAAACGGATTGTCAATTGAACAAACAAAAAAGGTGCGCCCCCGTAGGAAAACGCACCGAAAAATGCGTCCCGTTGCTGCCACACAATCCTCAACAAAATGATGTACAATCACCTGCCGGGTGGGAATCGCATTTTTACCAAAACGATTATCGACAGGTGAAAAAGGGTACAACCGCACAGCCCCCGAAAAAAACGAGGGCGATCATCACTTTGTTGATTGAATTATGTGGCAATAACAGTATAACACATTATTGCGACTATTGCAAGCGGTCTGCATACAAATAA
>CALBLD010000231.1 GCA_937895775.1 uncultured Clostridia bacterium | reverse complement strand
AGGGATTTTGATTCCTTTTCGTAGAATCTTCGCATAATATTACAGTTTGTACTCTCCACACTGCCCTTATCTGTACGTGCGGTTGTTTTGCCCGCGTTTGTCACCGAAGCGGAATCATTGCCGCAGCCGCAAAGCGACATCGCAAGCACCAGCACAGCCAGAACAAACACCGAAATTCTTTTCATTGAAAAATCCTCCTGCTGCTCTTTTATTTGTCCGGAAAGCTGCCGAACGCAGTTCTCCCATATCATTATCGGTTCCGATTATACCACACTCCTCATCAGTTTTCAAGAGTAAGCATGAAAAAACCGACAATTTTCTTTTCAAAAAACGCTTTCCGACTACCGATTATCCCGTCGGGACCCGCTTTTTGCGATTTTAACATACAGATATATCATTGCCGCAAAGACAAGCAGGGAGATAACTCCGCTGAAAATTCTCCCGACAAGCATCGGACTGTTCAATGTCAGCGTAACACCGACAAAAATCACAAAGCCGCAGATAAGCGTTACTATAAGATATCTCAACCACTTCGGCACCTTCGGGTTATTTATCAGATCTGCGATAAACGGTTCCATAATTACTCCTTTTTGTTTGTTACGGACAGTGTCCTGTTTCAGCGATTTTTTACATACAGCACAATCCCGGCGGTGATCTGCATCAGAGAAACAACCGCCGCCAAGGTGATCGGAACAATCCCGATAGGGTTATTGTGATCCGAAATGAGGGCAACTCCCCATATCACAAGCGAGCTTACCCCTATCAAAACCGCTATGGCAATAATTGCGGCAATAACCGTATGTTTTTTGCTTCTTTTACCTGCGGGTATTACAAGAAGCATCAGTTCCATGTACACCTCAAAAAAGATCTCGATAAACAGTTCGGCAAGCATATCCATATCCGTTTGCTCCGTTTCATAAGGCGGTCGTTTTACGCACACGGCGGTAAAGGCAGAGTATCGCTCTTCTGTCACCATTGTATCATAAATTTGTCCGTTAATCAACGGTTTTGCGCTTTTTTCCGACAAAAAAACATCCGATCGGAGTTTTTTGTCCGATCGGTATAGACAAACAAATGGGGGGTGACAATCCATAAACAACAATGCCGTTACGGGAACAAGCATTATTCCCGCAACAAGTTTATACGGTATTTTAATTATTTTTAACTCTCTCCGATATGTATATCTTTTTATTCCGTGATCTCTTTCCGGTGCATCAGATGTATCCCGACGTGTCCGATTCCGAGAATGACAGATGCAACAATCACGATCGCATTTTCCGAATATATGCCCAAAAGCAGGCACGCAACAACCGGAAGGGTTGCGCCTGCCACCGGGAAGCCCGCAAATGACGCATAAAAATCCTTCATCGTTTTCGGACTTCTGAAATATCCGATCCAATAACATTCATACAAAATCATCAATGCAAATGCAGTGATCCAAATGATGATTTTCCATTCGAAGTAAAAGCCGTCAAGAAGCATTACTTTCGGATTGAGTGCCGTGAATATCACAAGCGATACGCTCATCAGAACCTCGCCGATACGTTCAAGTGCCGCTAAAATTTTGTTCTCTCTTCCGGCACTTTCTTTGTACCCCACAGGCTTTTCCTTCCTCGCCCAGATAATACTCGGAACGAACAGCATCAAGAGAAACACAAAGCCTGTAACGCAAAAGCCGAGGTCATACGGCTTACCGATCTGCGAAAAGGCAAGATCACTTACCTTAACACTGCCGATAATGTCGCCGTACCTTGCTTTCAACCGACCTGCCATCAGGTCGGCATTTTCGGGATCGGTGTGATAACTCCCGTAGATACCCATAATTTTCCCGCCGCCGCACCGTGTGTATGCGTCAATAAAATTCGACACCATATAATTTTCTCTCAGTGCCGACATCCCGTTATGTTCGGAGTCCTCGTTTTGATACTCCTGCCCCTGTCGGATACACTCTTTTGCAAGGATATAGCTTTCGGAATTTTCAAGACCGTTATCCTCTAAGTATTTCAGATATCTTGCGCCCGTCGTGTCAGACTGATGACCGACATCGGTGCCGTAAAACACCGTATCGGGACAATCATTTTTTATTTCGCGTAAAAATTCCTTATAATATTCGTTTCCCGACAATGTACCATTGATTTCTTCAAACCATTGATCGAGCAGTTCGTCGGAATCCGCCTTCATCCAGACGTTCAAAAACCCGGCACTGTAAAAGGGCAGCTCAACAAAAAGATTGCGGCATCCTTCTTTGTAAAACTTACACCACTGCTCAAACTCGGTATCATAGCACTTTTTATAGCCGTGCGCTTCTCCGTAAAGGTATATCATCGTATTTTCGTTCGGGAACACATCGGCAGTCTGATCGGATTTATCTAAAATCAGACCCGCGAGCACCAGTGCCAATACAATTCCAAAGGCTATGACTGCCTTTATTATTGATTTCCTGTTTTCCGTTTTCATTTGACCTCCGAAACCAATCCTACTCCAGCATAATACTCTTAACAGAGAGTCTTTTTATGCCGCGGGAATACAGATACATAACAAGCTCATAAATAGTCACGAAAATTATCAGAGTAACAACGAGTGCCCTGAAATCAAAGCTGTATTCCGGCACATTTTCAATATCCGCAAACACCACCGACACCATCAGCCGCAGCAGTCCGTATTGATACAGCGTACCCACCGCAAAGCCGATATAGGAAATCGGACGGTATGCACCCAATATGTAGCGGCTGCAAACGGTATCGTCATAACCGAACACCCGCATCATGGCAATCGTCTTTGTGTTGCCACTGACAACGCTTGAAAGAGAAAGAAACAGCGTCACAAATGCGAGAATCAAACCGATTGACAAAACCATAACGGCAAAGGTTTCACTTGCAAG
>CALBLD010000230.1 GCA_937895775.1 uncultured Clostridia bacterium | reverse complement strand
GACCGAGCAGAGAAAACCGAGCCGTGCCTTTATCTCCTTGATTATTTCCTTTGCGATCAGTGCTTCGCTTTCGGAAAATGTAAGGCTGTTCACAAAATCAAGCTCGTTTGCTATCGGCATCGAGCAGAATTCGTATATATTCTTTCCGCCGACAGTTACCGACAGCATTTCGGGATTGAGTCTTGCGCCATGGCATTTCGGGCAGACTATATCCTCCACAAACTCTTCATAATAGTCGCCGCCCCACTGCTTCATACGCGCCTGTATCATTCCGACAATCCCGTCAAACGTGACCGTCTGATTTGACACGCGGTTATCGAAATAGCGTTTGACGGTATATGTGTTTTCATTATCTCCGTAAAGAAGCACATGATACGCCTCGGGTGAGTATTTATAGATGGGGGTATCAAGGGTAAAGCCGTGATTTTTGCCGACGGCTTCAAAAAGCGGGCCGTTCCATGTTCCGTCATCAAGCGACTTGAAGCCGTTTACCATAATCGCTCCCTGACGCAGAGAAAGGTTTTTATTCGGTATCATTTTATCGGGCGACAGTCTCGGCATTTCACCGAGTCCCGCACACTCCGGGCAGGCTCCGAGCGGATTATTGAAGGAAAACATCCTCGGTTCCATTTCCGCAAAAGCAATCTTATGCTCATCGCAGGCATAATTGAGCGAAAAATGAAGTTCCTCTTCATTTTCACCGAGTACAACCACGGTCAGAAGTCCGTCGCTCTGGCGAAATGCCGTTTCGACCGAATCCGCAAGGCGCGAACGCACTCCGTCGCGCAGCACAAGTCTGTCAACAACGATATCGACCGAATGTTTGAGGTTTTTGTCAAGGACAATATTTTCCGAAAGATCGTAAAGAGAACCGTCAACGCGGGCGCGTACAAATCCCGATTTTTTTGCATCTTCGAAAACCTTCTGATGCATGCCCTTTTTATCACGCACGACCGGAGAAAGGATCATAAAACGGCTTCCGTCCGGCAGTGCCATAATTTTATCTATAACCTGATCGACAGTCGTTCTGCGTATTTCTTTACCGCAGACAGGACAATGCGGGACACCGACCCTTGCATACAGCAGTCGCAGGTAGTCATATATTTCGGTGACCGTTCCGACGGTTGAGCGCGGATTTTTCGATGTTGTTTTCTGATCTATCGATATACAGGGAGAAAGCCCCTCGATAAAATCGACATCCGGCTTGTCCATCTGTCCGATGAACATACGCGCGTATGACGAAAGTGATTCGACAAATCTTCGATGCCCCTCGGCATAGATGGTATCGAATGCGAGCGACGATTTTCCCGATCCGGACAAACCGGTAAATATCACAAGCTTATCCCTCGGAATCTCAAGCGAAATATTTTTAAGGTTATTGACTCTTGCGCCCTTTATAACAATTGACTTATTCACAAAAAAACTTCTTTCAATATATTTTTATGTACCGAGCAATCTGCGGGCGATACGCAGTGTATCGGCATCACCCGCGCTTGTTTCGAACAACACGTTCCCGTCTTCCCTGCGATCGGAGATAATATGCTCCGTTTCAAGCCTGCGGCGTGTTTCGGCAGCTATACCTCGGTTTCCGTCAAAAAGCGGCACATTTTCCCCGACAATCGCCGAAATTGCCTTACTCAGAAAAGGATAATGCGTACAGCCGAGTACGACCGAATCTATCCTGCCGACATATCGGTCAAGCAGACCGTGAAGGGTCTTATCAACCTCGTCGCCTTCGGTTTTTCCCGCTTCGACAAGCTCCACAAGTCCGTGACAGGGCAGACCGATTATATCGCAATCCCCTTTTACGGAATCCGCAAGCCTTCCGAACCTTTCGGTGGAAAGCGTGAGAGGAGTTGCCATGACAAGTATTTTCGATCGGTGACGATAGCTCACGGCGGGTTTTATCGCCGGTTCGGCACCGATTATCGGAATATCCGTATATTTTTCACGCAGATAAGTTGCCGCGGCGCCGGTTGCGGTATTGCAGGCAATAACGATCGCTTTAGCTCCGCGTTCAAGCAGAAACACAACCGCGTTTTCGGTGAGCACTCTGACCTCTTCGGCGGTTTTCAATCCGTAAGGCGCATTCTTATCATCGCCGTAATATATAAAATTTTCGTGAGGAAGCTCGGCAACGAGTGCCTTCAACGTACTTATTCCGCCCATTCCGGAATCAAGCACGCCTATCGGTCTGTCGCATGCACATTTATCGGTCATACCGACGTTCACCTTCCTTTCAGTCGGTTTCGTTTTTTTCGGCTTCAAGCATCCGTATCCGGTCGCGAAGTTCCGCCGCCTTTTCGAAATCAAGGCGTTCTGCGGCGGCGAGCATCTGACGTTCAAGCTCGGGTATCGAATAAGAAACAACGGTCGGTGACGGTCCGTGCCTGCCCTTCGTCCTCTCGGAGCCTTTTTCCTTTTTACCGAGATCAAGCAGTTCGCGCACCGGCTTTACTATCGTTTTCGGCTCTATATTATTTGCTTTATTGTATGCGTCCTGTATCTGCCTTCGACGGCGTGTCTCATCAATTGCCGCCTTCATCGAATCCGTCATTTTATCCGCATACATTATGACCTTTCCCTCGGCATTACGTGCGGCACGTCCTATTGTCTGGATCAATGCACGCTCGCCCCGCAGAAAACCTTCCTTATCGGCATCAAGTATCGCAACGAGCGACACCTCGGGTATATCAAGTCCTTCACGGAGCAGATTCACGCCGACAAGCACATCGAAAACGCCGAGACGAAGATCCCGTATTATTTCACTGCGCTCAATTGTATCGACGTTATGATGGATATATTTTACACGCAGAAGCTGCATTTCAAGATATTCGGTAAGATCCTCCGCCATTTTCTTGGTAAGCGTGGTGACAAGCACACGCTGCGATTTAGCAATTCTGAGACGGATCTCGCTTATGAGATCGTCGATCTGACCGTCCACGGGACGCACCTCAACCTCGGGATCAAGCAGTCCCGTGGGTCGTATAAGCTGTTCTACGATCTGACCCGATCTGCTCTTTTCATAATCGGACGGAGTTGCCGACACATAGACGGTCTGACCGAGCTTTTCTTCGAATTCGTCAAAAAACAGCGGGCGATTATCATACGCCGATGGCAGACGGAATCCGTAATCGACCAGTGATTTCTTTCTTGCGAGATCGCCGCCGCTCATTCCTCTGACCTGCGGCAGAGTAACATGGCTCTCATCGATAAAGGTTATAAAATCCTTCGGGAAATAGTCAAGCCGTGTATACGGAGTCGAACCCGGCTCTCTTCCCGAAAACACGCGCGAATAGTTTTCCACGCCCGAGCAGTAGCCGACTTCACGGATCATTTCCAAATCGTATTTTGTCCGCTCGGTTATCCGCTGTGCCTCGATGAACTTGTTCTGCGACCTGAAAAACTCGGCACGTTCAACCATTTCATCTTCGATCTGCTTCAGTGCATCCTCTTTTTTATCCTGCGACATCACATAATGGGTCGCAGGGAAGATCGCCACATAGGATATACTTCTCGTTATCTCGCCGGTAACGATACTGACCTCGGTTATACGGTCAACCTCGTCTCCGAACAGTTCTATCCTTATCGCCTTTTTGTCGTGTGATGCGGGCATTACCTCGATCACGTCGCCGCGCACTCTGAACTTGTCTCTCGTCAGGCTTATATCGTTTCTTTCGTAGTTCATTGCCACAAGTCTTGAGACAAGTTCCTCACGCGTAAGCTGTGATCCGACCCGCACCGATATTATCTCATCCTTATAGGCATTCGGATCGCCGAGGGAATAAATACACGAAACGCTTGCAACAATTATTACATCCCGTCTTTCTATCAGCGACGAGGTTGCGGAATGGCGCAGACGGTCTATCTCGTCATTGACGGCACTGTCCTTTTCGATATACTGATCCTTGCCGGGGATATATGCTTCCGGCTGATAATAGTCATAATAAGAAACAAAATATTCAACCGCATTATGGGGAAAAAGCTCACGGAATTCCGAACAAAGCTGTGCGGCAAGCGTTTTATTATGTGCGAGCACCAGCGTCGGACGGTTCATCCTCGCTATCACGTTTGCCATTGTATAGGTTTTACCCGAACCGGTAACACCGAGAAGTGTCTGCTCGTGCATCCCGGCTTCGATACCCGCACACAGCAGATCGATCGCCTGCGGTTGATCGCCCGTCGGTCTGTAATTACTAACAAGCTCGAATTTATCCATCCGATTTTTTCTCCCTTCACCGATCGGTTATTCACATCGGTTATTTTTGTCTTCGCTATCGGTTTTTATTTCTTCGTTATCGTCTTTTTCCTTCTTAGGGTGGAAAAACAGCGCAAAAACTCCCTTTATAATGTCCGCAAAAGACCTCTTCTTGCGACGCGCCTTTTGGGTATGTTCGCCCTGCGGACTTTTTTCGGCAGTTCCGGATCCGCCGTTTATAAAATTGTCATCGGTGCAGTTCTTCTCTTCAAGTCTTTTATTGACAAATTCGCAGAGCGCAAAGTAACAGAGCGAGCTGACAGGCACGCTGACCAGCATACCCGCAATTCCGAACAGACTGCCGCCGAGAGTGACCGCGACAAGCACCCATATTCCCGGAAGTCCGACAGCCCTGCCCGCAACATGAGGGTATATGACATTGCCTTCAATCTGCTGAAGCACTATTATGAATACCACAAACCATATCGCTTTGACCGGGCTTACCACAAGGATAAGAAAGGCACCGACTGCCGTACCTATGAACGCGCCGAACACCGGAATAAGTGCGGTAACGGCTACAAGCACCGACACCACCGAAGCATACGGCATTCTGAAAATCAGCATACCGACAAAGCAAAGCACGCCTATTATTACGGCTTCGATAAGCTGACCCGCAACAAAATTCGAAAAAGTGACGTTTACACGTCCGACTTCCTCAAAGAATCGCTTCGCACGCTCCTCGGGAAGGATTGCAGCTACCAGCTTTCTCATCTGTCTTGCAAGCTTTTCC
>CALBLD010000229.1 GCA_937895775.1 uncultured Clostridia bacterium | reverse complement strand
GAAAAAAACTCGATTTTTGCCTCTGGATATTTTTCACGCAGATATCTGACAACGTCGGCATCCCGATCGCATACCGAAGTAACTGCCGCATGTCCGGTTACCTTGCACCAGTTGATCATTGCTTCTCCGCGGCGTCCGCCGAACACTCCGATTTTCAACACAGCTTCTTCCTCCGACAAGATCGATTCCCTTTATTCAGATTCTATCAGCAATCGTCCGAAAAAGGAATGGATAATATCCTTTTTTCCATGCACAAAAGCCATCATGGTTTTCGTGGATATCTTTTATATGCTGACCGTTTTTTTTCTAAACATGGACAATAGTATGTTTTTCATGGATTTTATTCGCTTTTATTTACTTTTTTTCTCCGATATGATATAATGCTTACGGAAACAAACCGACTGAAAGGAAAAAAACATGGCTGAGAAAAACATATGCAAGTTCAACATTCCGAGGGATGACAGCGAAAACATAAGTATTCTGAATTTTGTCTACGAAACAGAATCGACGCAAACGCCCCACTTTACGGTTCAATCCCTTTTCCGCATGCATATTGTAACAAGCGGAAACGGACAGATCAACACGCTTGACAGATCGACACCGATTGAAGAAGGCGATCTGTTTGTGACATTTCCGTCCACAAACTACTGCATTACGGGAAACGAAAACCTCGAATACGAATACATATCATTTGTCGGTCTTCGTGCATACAAGCTCCTTGACAGAGCGGGCATCAGCAAGCAGGACTACATAAAAAAGGGTATGACCGACCTGCTCCCCATATGGAAAACGCTGATAAACGAATCCAACGCACACAATATCGATCTCATTGCGGAATCACTTCTTCTCTACTCGATCGGTCTTATGACCACAGAAAGGGATGATGAGGGTCTTTCAAACAGCGAAACTTTCGCGCTCTGGCTGAAAAAACGTGCGGACGATGATTTCGGTGATCCGACGTTATCGCTTTCGTCAGCCAGCAGAGAAAAATTCTACTCTCCGAAATATGCCTCTACAATCTTCAAAAAGCACATGGGAATCGGATTCACAAATTATCTTCTCAATCTAAGGATAAACAATGCTCAACGTCTTATTGACA
>CALBLD010000228.1 GCA_937895775.1 uncultured Clostridia bacterium | reverse complement strand
CAGCTTACCGAAAAAATCCGCAGAAAGCCTTATTCGGTCATACTCTTCGACGAGATCGAAAAGGCGCATCCCGACGTCATGAACATCCTTTTGCAGATACTTGACGACGGACTGATAACCGACGCACAGGGCAGAAAGGTCAATTTCGAAAACACCGTCATTGTGATGACGACCAATGCAGGTGCGGTCGGAGTGGACGCAACCCCCGGCTTTACGTCGGTACAGGGTTCCGCCGAAGAGGGCAAGACAAGAAAGGCACTCGAATCCTTCCTGCGTCCCGAATTCATAAACCGCGTTGACGAGATAATCACCTTCCGCTCGCTGTCCGAGGACGATTTCATAAAGATCGCCGAGATACAGCTTGCCGATCTCGCAAAAACGCTCGCCGAAAAATCGATCACGCTTCATCACACCGAAAACGCATCGAAGCTTCTTGCAAAAAAGGCTTATTCAAGGAAGTTCGGTGCGAGAAATCTGCGCAGAGTCATCGAACGCGAGGTCGAGGACGTGCTTGCAAACAAGCTGATCGGAGACTACAACTGCGTGATTCACGACGCATATATCGATGCGGACGACGAAAATCTCGTTGTTTCCTGCGTCTGACACACACCGGAAAACAAAAGCGGCTGCCACTGTCCACGGCGACAACGGCAGCCGTGATGATACAGGAGTAAAAAATGTCCAACAGATGGTATGATCTGTCTCCCGAAGAGACAGCAAAAAAAACATCTACCGATCCTGTCAGCGGACTTTCGCAGAGCGAGGCAAAGCGACGTGCCGAGGCAAACGGACCGAACCGCATCTTCCCCATCCCGGACGGATCGGTATGGGATTATGTGCGCAAGCTGTCGGTCAGCACGCTTTCGGTACTTCTCGCATTTTCGTGCATACCGGCGGCTGTCGCCGGCAATATTGCGGCATCGGTCATACTTCTGTGCACGCTTGCGGTCAGCTATGTCGCGATCACCGTCGTATACATAAAGGCACAGCGGGTGCTTGCCCGCATGGGACGGCTCGCACTCCCGACCGCAAAGGTACTCCGCGACGGTAAAATGACGCTGATACGTCAGGAAAACGTCGTTTTCGGAGACATAATCTGTCTGAGCGCGGGCGACATAGTCCCCTGCGACGCGCGGCTGATCGAAGACAACAATCTTATTGTCCTTGAAGCCGGCATAACCGAAGCAAACGGTCCGGTGCGCAAGGACAGCGAATACTGCAACATCAGAAAAATCAGACCGCACGAAGCGATAAACATGGTCTACGCTTCAACAATCGTGCAAAGCGGAAGCGGAAAGGCGATCGCCTGCCGCACCGGAAAATCGGCATATGTCTGCGTGACCGGCAAAAACAAGCCTGCGGCGTCCTACGACAGACTTGCGGTCTTTGACAGGCTTCACAGAGTGTCGTTTTTTGCGACTCTTGTCGCCATACTGCTTACATTTTGCCTTACCGTCGTCAACATGCTGCCGGGACTCGGAAAATTCGGACCGATCGACGGGCTTCTGTATGCGCTCGCCTTCGGCTGCGGCGCAATGACCGAATTTTATGCGATTTTCGGATACATAATAGTCGCCGTCGGAGTTTTCGGCTCGCTCGGGCAGTCGGGGAGCATCGCAACCGGCGCACTGATAAAAAACGCAGAAAAGCTGGATGCCATGTGCGCGGTGGATACCGTCATAATTCCTCCGGAAGCGGCTGCCGCCGCAGGCGACATTTCGCTTGACTGCCTGTACATCGACAATCCCGACGATCTCTGGCGGGAGAGAACCGCCGCGGGCGGGTTTGACGGCGAAAACTTTTCGACCCTTCTGAAATACGCCGTAATCACAACCGGACTTTACGGCGGCAGACTTATATCGCTCAATGTTGCCGGGGACAATGTCTACACCGGTGAAGAAGAAGCGATCATCCGCTCGGCGGAAGCGTCCGGACTTTACAACAGCGAACTTGATCTCGAATATCCGCTCCGTGAGCATCTCGGAAAAAGCGATTACTGTCCGTTCGAAACCTCGCTTGTAAAACACAACGGCAACAATGCGGTGATAGTCAGAGGCTTTGCCGATGACATTCTCGCCGCCTGCAACCGCTACCGCGACACCGACGGACGCATCCGCAGCATGTCTCCGGTTGCCAGAAGCCGGTTTTCGACAATAGCGGCACAGATGACCCGCGATCGCGGCATAGTAATTGCGATCGCCGCAAACAGATCGGTTTACACATCGCTTGTAAGGCTGTCCGACACCCTGTCGGATATGGTATTCGAAGGCTTTCTCGGCTTCTCCGAGCCGTTGCTTCCGGACGTTGCGCAGACGGTTGCCGCCTGCAGGGACGCCGGCATAAACGTCGTTTTGTTCACTCCCGAGCATACCGAACGCGGAAAACGAATTGCCCGCGCCATGGGACTGCTCGGCGACAGTGACAGCGGCATTACCGACAGCGAAGCCGTGCAAAGGCTGAGCGACCGCGATCTCGCAAAGCTGATCCCCGAAATATCGGTATATGAAGATATGGACGCACGCACCGAGCGCAGAGTTATAAAGCTCATGCGCGAGGCGGGACACAAAGTCGGATTTCTCGGCATGCGCTTCGAAGAGATAACCGCGATGCGCGAAGCCGACATATCCTACACGCAAAGCATAACTCTTTCCGACAAAAAACCGATCAAAAAGAAAGAAGTCGGCAAAGCCGAGCTGCCGATAAGCATAAGCAAAGCGGGCGGCGGCGCACCCGTCGGTTGCGACGCTCTGCGATTTGTTTCCGATGTAATTATTTCGACCGTCTCGAAAAAGGATCCGTCGGGCGGAATGAACGCCCTGCTCTCTTCTCTGCGGACTGCGCGGATGATCTATTTCAACATAGGCAGACTGATGACATATCTGCTTACCGTCAACACCGCGCGTCTTCTGATACTCCTCTACACCTTCTTCAGCGGACTGTTTCTGCTGACCCCGGTGCAGATGCTTGTCTGCGGGCTGATCTATGATCTTGCCGCAGTCATGATAATCTCGTTCGAAAGACCGACGCACGACATTCTTTACGAAAAGCCGGCTGACGGCTCGCACTACATGATGACAAGCGTCGGCAGCTGCCTGAGAGCGGTTCTGTCGGGCGTGATTCTCGGAGCCGGCGGGATAATCCTCGGACTTCTGCTGATTGCCTGCTCCGCCGCGACCGCAACGACCGTCTGCTCTCCGGTGTTCATACTGATGCTTCTGTCATCGGTAATAATCCTGCTTGAAAGCGGGAGAAGCAGAAGCCTCTTCTACGGCAACATAACTGTCTCTAACATGCTGATAACAGTCGTTTTTTCGGAAATCTGCCTCATTGCATGCGGACTGATATCCGAAAATTTCGGAAAACTGTTCGGTATCTACCGTACCGGCTGGCAGACGATTCCGGGTATAATCCTGCTGATCGTCCTATTGCTGACGACCGCCGAACTCGGAAAAAGGGGCAAAAACAAACCGCGATCGTCCGGAAAAAAATAACCCGTGAAAACCGTCGCCTCCACGTAAAAAGCGACGGTTTTTGTTTTTTTAAAATATTTGACAAAATCTATTGCAATCAAAGCCGAAGTATGATATAATGTAGATAATTACGACCGTGAGGCGTAAAAAATTTTAAGGAGTTGATTTTAATTTATGGATCCTGCCGGTAGTATGCAGATAGCGGCACTGATTATCCTTGTGTTGCTATCCGCTTTTTTCTCAGGAACCGAAACGGCTTTTACAAGCTTCAACAAAACACGAATGAAAACACTTGCACAGGACGGCAACAAAAAAGCCGCGTCGGTGCTCTGGATCGAAGATAATTACGAAAAATTTCTTTCGACCATCCTTGTCGGAAACAATATTGTAAATATTACGGCTTCGACAATATCCACCTTGCTTTTCACGGCTTTCATCAGGGGAAACGCAAGCCTTGCCGCGACCGTTTCGACGATCGTCATGACAGTAATTGTGCTCATATTCGGTGAAATTACTCCGAAATTTCTCGGAAAAGATTTTGCCGACAGCTATACAATGGCTGTTGTGGGTATTGTGCGTTTTCTGATGGTCATACTTACCCCACTTACCGCGCTATTTTCACTCTGGAAAAAACTGATCTCAAAGATCTTCAAGCGCGGTGATTCCTCTCTTTCGATCACCGAGGATGAAATAATCACAATGGTCGAGGAAGCGCAGAACGAGGGCGGTATCGACGAGCATGAGGGCAATCTGATAAAGAACGCAATCGAGTTCAACGATCTTGAAGTCTCGGGCGTCCTTACGCCGCGTATCGACATCGTTGCGATCTCGGACGACACTCCGATGGACGAAATCAGCGAAATCTTCCGCTCAAGCGGTTTTTCCCGACTGCCGGTCTATCATGATACCATTGACAACATAATCGGCGTGGTACACGAAAAGGATTTTTACAGACTCACCCACGACGGTCAGAGGGATCTCAAAGCCGCCGTACATGAGGTCATGTTCATAACCGAAAGCATGAAAATATCGAAGCTTCTGCGCAAATTCCAGGAAGCCAAATCCCACATTGCGATCGTTGTGGACGAATACGGCGGAACAGCCGGTATCGTGACCATGGAGGACGTTCTTGAGGGTCTTGTCGGCGAAATATGGGACGAACATGACGAGGTAATCGAAAACATAAAGGCTGTGTCCGAGGACACATATCTTGTAAACGGCAGTGCGCCGATGAATGAGCTTGCCGATATACATGAATTTTCCGATGATGTACTTGACGACAATGCCACGGTAAACGGCTGGGTGCTTGACAATCTCGGGAAGGTACCCGAGGTCGGAGACAGCTTTGAATACGAAAATCTTTCGGTCGAGGTCACCGAAACCGACGGACGCCGCGCATCGCAGATAAAGGTGGTCATCAACCCGCTTCCCGAAGAGGACGAAGATGATGATGACAAGGATCAGAAGGAAAAGCACACTGACGAAAGCGACGGTGCGGAAGCCGAGGAAAAGGCTTCGCGAAGCCGACTTCACGCATAAAACGACAGCTTGCAGGGAATCTTTTCGAAAGATTCCCTGCTTTTTTAATTATTTGCAGATTAGACTTGAAATGTTAAAAAATATTGGCTATAATTAGAATGACAGTCATATATGAACTGTACATTCTTCCCCGATTCAAGAAAGGAACGGTTATAATTATGTCAGATAACGGAAACGGCAACATATACAAACCCAAATCGGGACCGATCGTCATGGCGGCACTTCTGATGCTCATACTTGTCGCGGTGATTATCGTGATAACCCTGCTTCTGACCGGCAGAAGAGACGACAATCCGGTTACAACCATTCCGGTAACCACAAAGCCGTCTGCGGTCACGACCGGCAAGGTAACGGATCCGGCAGGTACGGGATCCGGTTCCGCGACGACAAATGTTCCGGTAACATCGGGCAATCCGACGACAACAACACGGACAAATCCCCCTACGCCGTCCACCGGAGGCGAAATAACCACTACCACAAGGCATTATACCCCGGTCGATCCGGTCGCGGGCAGTGTCGAGGTTCCGAAGGATGATGTCGGAAAAGGTTCGCTTATCGTCATCGACGAGCTTCATTCCTATAAAATGCCTGTTGCCAAACTGATTACACGTTCGGCAATGAGCAATCTTACCGCGCAGAAGCTGCTCTCCGACTACAACTTCGTCCGCGTACCGTCGAGCGATTTTTATATCCGCAAGAGCAGCAATCTTTTCCTTGATGCCGATGCGGCAAAGGAATTTGTAAACATGATGAATGCGTTCGCAGCCGCAACCGGAAACACCGATGTCCGACTCCGCAACGCGTACTATTACGACAAGGACGAAGAAGTCTGCTACAACAGCACCGGACTTTATATCGATCTGGAGATACTCAAGGATCAGAAAATTTATCCGCTCAATTACGAGACAATGAGAGCCGACTATTATGACTGGTTCATCGAAAACGCCTGCAATTACGGCTTTATCCACGTCGGTGAGGGCAAAAGCTCTACCGGGCAGGACGTTTATTCCTCCTTCAGATATGTCGGCATCCCGCATGCAACCTATATGCATGACAACGACATGGAGTTTGACGCCTATCTCGCCATGCTCAAAGAGCATCCGATAGAGAAGGTGCTGACATTTACCGATCACGACGGCGTCGCATGGCAGATTTACTACGTGAAGGCGGAAGCCGACAAAACGACGATTCAGGTCACCGGAACTGCCGAATGTTACCGCATATCCGGCAACAACACCGACGGCTTCATCGTAACCGTAAATACCGCTTATTTCAAATAAATATTTTCGATTTATCAAAAAAAGCGGAGGTTTGCCCTTGACAAGCCTCCGCTTTTGTGTTAGAATAAGAAAAAATTTACCGTAGCCTCGGGTTTTGATTCGTTGTTGCGGTTTTCACAGAGTTTTTCGGAAGGGATCAATCGTTTATGAACGGTCTTTTTGCAGCATACAACTATTACTATTATTTCTTTTACAAGGGATAATAGAGTTTTGTGCTGCACGCAAATATGCGCCGCTGAAAACAAACGGATCATCTGTCATCCGCAGCACAATGCTGCGGATGTTTTTATTTTATCAAATAACAGGAAAGGAAGACTGAAAAATGACGGTCGGAATAGTCGGGCTCGGGCTCATCGGCGGATCTCTCGCAAAAGCATTCAAGGAAGCAGGTCACACGGTATATGCATGCAACCGCACAAAAGCGGTTGAAGATGTGGCGGTAGCCGCAGGGGGAATAGATGCCCCGCTCAGCAAAGAAAACATAGAACAATGCGAATTTATACACCTGTCCCTTTATCCGGACGCATCGATTGCGTGGCTTGCGGAAAACGGACCGTTTATCGATAAAAATACGATAGTCATAGACGAATGCGGTACAAAGCGCAAGATCTGCGCCGCCTGCTTTGAACTTGCCGACAGATACGGTTTTACTTTTGTCGGAGGGCATCCGATGGCGGGAACGCATTTTTCCGGCTTCCGTTACAGCCGCGCGACCATGTTCTCGAACGCAACCATGATACTTGTCCCGAAGGACAGGCAGGACTTTCTGCTTATCGAACGCGTGACCTCTTCGCTCACCCCGCTCGGACTGAAACGCATAGTCACCACCGATCCCGAAAATCACGACCGCATGATCGCCTACACCTCACAGCTTGCGCATGTCGTCTCCTCCGCCTACATCAAATCCCCGTCCGCGCAGGAACACAAGGGATACAGTGCAGGCTCTTTCCGTGATCTCACCCGCGTTGCGTGGCTGAACGAGAAAATGTGGACAGAGCTGTTCATCGAAAACGGCGATTTTCTTGCCGCCGAGATCGATCTTGTCATAGAAAACCTCAAAGCTTACTCGGATGCGATAAAATCCGCCGATGCCGAAAGGCTTGAAAGCCTCCTGCGCGAGGGACGGATCGCAAAAGAGAGATCGGAGAGCCAGTAATTATGAAAAAGGTCACTGTCAACGCATCGAAAAAATATGATATTGTAATCGAAAAAGGACTTTTGCCGAAAGTCGGCGGGCTTGTCTCACAAGTGGCGGGAACGTCTCACCGCATAGCGATAGTCACCGACGACAACGTCGATCCGCTCTATGGAGACACGCTTGTCGCCTCTCTTGAAAAGAGCGGTTTTTCGGGAACCGAAAAATTCGTTATCGCTCACGGCGAAAGATCGAAATCGCCCGAAACCCTCCTTGAACTGCTCTCATTTCTCGCAAAAAAACATTTCACAAGGAGCGATCTGCTGATCGCACTCGGCGGCGGCGTGGTCGGCGATCTGCGGCTTTGCCGCATCGGTCTACCTGCGCGGCGTTCGCTTTGTCCAGATCCCGACGACACTGCTTGCGGCGGTCGATTCTTCGGTCGGCGGCAAAACCGCCGTCGATCTGCCCGAGGGAAAAAATCTTATCGGAAGCTTTTATCAGCCGTCGCTTGTGGTCTGCGACCCCCTGCTCCTTGACAGTCTGCCGTGCGACATTTACCGCGACGGCTTTGCGGAGGTAATAAAATACGGCGTTATCCTTGACAGAGACTTTTTCGAAAAGCTCAAAAATCCCGACGGCAACGACATCTGCGACATAATCGCACGCTCGGTCGAGATAAAACGTGACATCGTAAACGCCGACGAGCGCGACAACGGGATACGCGGACTTCTGAACTTCGGTCACACCCTCGGTCACGGGATCGAGCTTCACACCGATTTTGCCGTCTCACACGGAGCGGCTGTTGCGATCGGAATGGTGCTCGCGGCAAGAATCGCCGCAAACATCCGACTTTGCGATGCCTCGGTTCCCGAAGAAATCGAAGCGATACTGAAAAAATACCGCTTTGACACAAAATGTCCGATCACACCCGAAGAGTTGTACGATGCCGCACTCTCGGACAAAAAACGCAGCGGCGACAAAATAAATCTTATCCTTCCGAGATCGGTCGGCAATGCCGTGATACACACTGTCGATATCGGCAGGGATACCCTTTTGAAAATGATAGAGGAGGCTGTGTCATGGCAGAAAAACTGACAGTTTTCCCGTCACGGCTCGGCGGAGAGGTCGCCGCTCCCCCCTCAAAATCCTACGGTCACCGTCTGCTGATTGCCGCCGCGCTCTGCGACCGTCCGGGTGCAATAATCGGACTCGGCGACTGCGACGACATAAGAGCGACCGCCTACTGCTTAAGGTCAATCGGAACAGGCATCCGATATGACGGAAACCGATGTGTAATTACCCCCCGTGCGTGGTTCCGCACGGGGTTGCATACCGACAAAAAGATCGTTCTCGACTGCGGTCAGTCGGGATCGACGGCACGTTTCCTGCTTCCGGTGGTCGCCGCACTCGGCATAAACGCGCGCATGGTCGGAAGCGGACGGCTCCCCGAGCGTCCGATGCTCCCGCTGACCGACCTTCTCCGCAGACACGGCATAAATGTCGGCAGTGACAACCTCCCGCTCGATATTTCGGGAAAGCTCTGCGGCGACGTCTTTGAAGCGGACGGCTCGGTTTCTTCCCAATTCATAAGCGGACTTCTTTTTGCGCTCCCGATGCTCGGACATCCCTGCACGCTCCGCGTGACCGGAAAAGCCGAATCGGTAAATTATATCGACATGACCGTTTCGGTTCTCCGCGGTTTCGGAGCCGACATTCGGCGAGACGGCAACACCTTTGAAATAAACAGCGGCTTTTATGCAAAAGCCGAAGAGTACAGAGTCGAGGGCGACTGGTCGGCGGCAGCCTTCTGGATGGTGGCGGGTGCTGTCGGCGGAAAAGAAATAAAAACAAACGGCTTGTCAGCCGACAGCCTCCAGGGCGACCGTGCCATCTGCGATGCGCTTATAAGATTCGGTGCGGAAGTTGCGGCTCTCGGAGACGCCGTAACCGTGCGGCATGGCAAAAAGCTTCACTCTGCCGTCATCGACTGCAAAAACATCCCCGATCTCGTACCCGCACTTGCGGTTGCGGCGGCATATGCTGACGGCGAAAGCATATTCGAAAACATTTCAAGGCTGCGCATAAAGGAATCGGACAGAGTTGAGGCTGTCATATCGATGCTGTCCGCTTTCGGAATCAGTGCTTTTGCCGACAAAGACAATCTGCATGTTATCGGCGGGCATCCGCACGGCGGAGAAATAAACAGCTTCGGCGATCACAGAATCGCAATGGCGGCGGCAGTCTGCGCCGCATTTGCGGATGGCGAAAGCGTTATTTCGGATCCGGGATGCGCGTCGAAATCCTACCCCGGATTTTTTACCGACTTTGCCGAAAAACTCGGCGGAAAAATAAAATTTGACTGAATTTCAGACAACGGAGGCGAAATTATGTCATCCACATTCGGAAAAAACATAAAAATTTCGGTTTTCGGGCAATCGCACAGCGATGCGATCGGAGTCGTGATCGACGGTCTGCCGTCGGGTGAGCCGATCGACACCGACGAACTTGCGGCGTTTATGTCCCGCCGCGCCCCGTCGGGAGCCGCTTATTCGACTGCGCGCAGAGAGTCCGACTTTCCCAAAATAGTGAGCGGTCTTTTTGACCGTCGCACCTGCGGTGCGCCGCTCTGCGCGATAATCGAAAACAGCGACACACGCTCGTCCGATTACAGCGAGATAAAGGACAAGCCCCGCCCGGGACACGCCGATCTTACTGCGATCATGCGCTACGGAGAGTGGCGGGACTACCGCGGCGGCGGGCATTTTTCGGGCAGACTCACCGCTCCCCTCTGCGTCGCGGGAGGAATCTGCATACAGCTTCTGCGGAGAAAGGGAGTACACATCGGAGCACACATTTCGTCGCTCTGCGGCATAGCCGACACACCTTACGATCCGGTAAAGCTGACCCGTGCCGACCTTGAATCAAACTGCGGCGATTTTCCCGTGCGCTCGGCATCCGCTTTCGAAAAAATGGCTCGGCTGATTGCCGACTGCAAGGCGGTCGGCGACTCTGTCGGCGGAATCATTGAGTGCGGAGTCGTCGGATTCCCCGGCGGCATCGGCGATCCCATGTTTGACGGACTTGAAAACAGACTCTCCGCCGCACTTTTTGCAATTCCCGCACTCAAGGGAGTCGAATTCGGCGCAGGCTTTGCGGTCGGATCGATGAAAGGCTCGGAAAACAACGACTGCTTTTGCATGGAAAACGGCGAAATCACCTGTATGACAAACAATGCGGGCGGGATTGCGGGCGGCATATCGACCGGCATGCCGATAATCTTCCGTGTTGCGGTCAAGCCGACACCGTCGATCGCAATCGGACAGCAGACCGTATCGCTCAGCGAAAAAACCGACTGCATGCTGAACATAAAGGGACGCCACGACCCGTGCATACTCCCGCGCGCCGTTCCGGTCGTCGAAGCGGTGTGCGCAATCGTACTTGCCGATTTTTTATTGTAAAAAGGATTTAATATGGACGAAAAAAAGGAAAAAAGCGAAAATCTCGCCGATCTGCGGGATGAAATAAACAATATTGATGACCGTCTGTGCGAGCTTTTTGCAAAGCGTATGGACGTT
>CALBLD010000227.1 GCA_937895775.1 uncultured Clostridia bacterium | reverse complement strand
AATAAAAACGAAGAGCGCGGAGCCGCTCTCCGCGAAAAGCTGACCGCCGAGATCGGCAAATTACTCAAAACCGACAGTTTCTCGGGAGCCGTACTCAGTCAGACAGTCACAAAAAACGAAGAACTGAAAAATATTGCCGACAAATACGGCATATCGGTAGGAAAAGCTCAGCTTATAAACGAAATAATCTCAAAAAACCCCACCCATACATTTGAAGAACTTTCGTCGCTTTCGATAAACGAGCTGAATCTCATTATGCGCAAGCTCTACGGCACAATCGGCGAAGAGGGCGGCAAGAAACTCGATATCGTCGGCGAGGCGAGCGACAAGGCATACATCGGAAGCGAGCAGGCGAAAAAAATCGCACTTGATGCGGCAGGCGTGTCCTATGACGAGGCAACGCTGCTTGAGATCGAATTTGATGTCGATGACGGCAGAATTATCTACGAAATCGAATTTGTCTGCGGCACTTTCGAATACGAATACGAGATTGATGCGACAAACGGCAACATCATCAAATCCGAAAAGGAAGCAATCGATTCCCCCGTCACTCCCGAAATCCCGAAGGCAAAGATCACTGCCGATGAAGCTATACAGCTTGCGCTTGCTCATGCGGGCGTACTCAAAGCCGATGCAAAAGAACTTGAAATCGACACCGACGACGATGATGGCAGGATTATTTACGAAATCGAATTTGTCTGCGACGGCTTCGAATACGATTACGAGATCGATGCGACAAACGGCAACATTATCAAATCCGAAAAGAAAGCGATCGATTCTTCGGTCACTCCCGAAATCCCGAAGGCAAAGATCACAGCCGATGAGGCACTGAATCTTGCGCTTGCACATGCGGGCGTACTCAAAGCCGACGCAAAAGAACTTGAAATCGACACCGACGACGATGACGGCAGAATTATCTACGAGATCGAATTTGTCTGTAACGGTTTCGAATATGATTACGAAATTGATGCCTCAAGCGGCAACATCATCAAATCCGAAAAGAAAATCGACAACTGAATAATCGGGCATACAAAAACCGCAGCGACCTTTTGGGGTCGCCGCGGTTTTCATTTTCAGGTTATCGGCGGTGTCCCTGCACGGGACGTGCCGTCTTTGTATCTCAGAATTTCAGCTCCTCCGACTTTTCGGCGGAACGGTAAAGCGCGTCAAGCAGTCTTGCGCTTTCAAGTATGTTGTCTATATGGCTTCTCGTCTTCTCGCCGCTTACTACGGAATCGATGAACGCCCTGTCCTCGCAACGATACATATTGGGTATATCATATTCGGGACGGCTCTCCTCGAGCGTGCTTCCGTCATAGAAGGAGAAATGTCCGCAGTAATCGAGGCGCGCGCCGCCCTTGTCACCGAGGAAATCTATGAACTTTCCGCCGTCCTTGATATTCTCTGCCCACGAACCGTTGAACGAAATGCTTCCCTTGTCGGTACGTATGTAGCCTGTGACCATATCCTCAACGTCGTTTGTGCCGTGTTCGATGTCGGCAGTGTCCCTCGCCCACATATCGGGGGCATTGTACTGCTTCATATCCTTAGCCATTTCGCTGTAAGTGTCGCAGGTGACCGTTTCGAGCTTTGCTCCGCCGAGAATATAGAGAATCAGATCAAGGAAATGCACACCCCAGTCGATAAGCACGCCGCCGCCCGATTGAGCCTTCGTCGTGAACGGACCGCCGAGTCCGGGGATCGATCTGAACGCGCGGAAGGAACAGTAAACATGATAAATCTTACCGAACTTGCCTTCCCTGTTCATCTGCTCCAGCATCTCAACCGACTTATGGTAGCGATTGCAGACGCCGATGTTGAGCATCAGTCCGCGCTCGTTTGCCTCTTTTGCCATTTCGCATGACAGCTCGTAGTTTACGGTTATCGGCTTTTCGCAGAAAACGTGCTTTCCTGCACGGAGCGCGTCCATCGTTACCGTGTAGTGTGCATAGTTCGGGGTCAGGACGTATACAGCCTGCACCTCGGGGTCTGCGAGCAGTTCGTGATAGTCTGTCGTGATGTTTTCGACGCACGGATACATATCCTTCATCTTCTGCGCCTTTTCCTCAATGAGATCGCACGCATACTTTATCCGCACATCCTCAAGTTGTGAAAGTGCGGGAAAATGCGCGATATTCGCAATTCTTCCGCATCCGATTATTCCGATTACAGTTTTCATAAAATCCTCCGGAAACCTTCCGTTTTTTCGGCAAAATGCCCTTTTTGCATTTTAGCACAGCAAAAGTCGTCTGTCAAGTCTTTTTGATAATTTTCAGAGCGGCTTGCTTTTGATTTTCGCGTACTGTCTCGGATAGTTCGGCGGTGTGCCGTTTTTCTTTCGGATGACGGCGATCACCCGACCGCCCGCGCCCGGAAGTTCAAAGCTTTTTTCGCCGACAAGCTCTCCGCCGAGCGTTCTTATTGCGTTTTCCGCTTCAACAATCTCGGCATGCCCTTCGGCACCCTTCATCGCGATAAAGTTCCCGCCGACCCTCACGAGCGGCATGCACAGTTCACACAGGACGTTCATCCGCGCGACCGCACGCGACAGCGCGACATCAAAACTCCCCCGCATCCGACCCGCGCCCAGTTCTTCCGCACGTGCGGCAACCGTTTTTACGTTCAGCGACAACTTTTTTGACACTTCATCCACAAATGTGAGCTTTTTTGCGGTCGAATCAACTGCTGTTATTTCAAGTCCGGGACGCACTATGGCAAGCGGAAGAGTCGGAAATCCGCCGCCGCAGCCGATATCGACCACCCTTTTGCCGCATCCGTCAACAAAAGGGACGACCGTAAGGCAATCGACGAAATGGCGCATAATTACTCCGTCCTCGTCGCATATCGCGGTCAGGTTCATTTTTTTGCCGCTGTCCGACAGCATGAGATAAAGCAGATAAAACTTTTCCGCCTCTTCCCTTCCGAGGGCGATTCCCGCCCCCGCCGCCGCGGAAGTCAGCCTTGCGATAAAGTCGTTCACTCTCTGCCGTCCTCCTTTTTTTCGGTCTGTCCTCTGTCGGCGGATGCCAGCCAGACGAGCAGTACCGATATGTCGGCGGGCGAAACTCCCGATATGCGGGACGCCTGTCCGACATTCAGCGGCTGCATTGCGGTCAGCTTCTGCCCCGCCTCGATCCGCAGTCCGGTTATCTTCGTGTAATCGGTACCCGGTATGAGCCGCTTTGCTTCAAGCTTTGCGTTTCTTGCGACCTCGGCAAGCTCTCTCTTTATGTACCCCTCATATTTCAGCTCGACCGTGACCGATCTGCCGATCGCGGCAGTGACCCCGGGCGATCTGCCGACATCGATACCCGCAAGATCCTTCCAGCCTATCTGCGGACGGCGGAGCAGATCGGCAAGCCGTACACCGCCTCCTGCGGGCGAAAGCCCCATTCCGACAAGCAGTCCGTTCACCTGCGACGGAGAGAAAAAGGTACTCTCGGCACGGCTTATCTCCGAGCGTATAAGCTCCTGCTTCTTCAGGAATTTTTCGTATCTCTCATCATCTACAAGACCGACCCTGTGTCCGATCGGTGTCAGACGCGCGTCCGCATTGTCCTGACGCAGAAGCAGACGGTACTCGCTCCGGCTGGTCATTATGCGGTAGGGTTCGGATGTTCCCTTGGTGACGAGATCGTCGATAAGCGTTCCGATATACGAGCTGTCGCGGGTGAGTGCGACAGGCTCCCCGCCCTTTATCTTCATTGCGGCGTTTATGCCCGCGATAAGTCCCTGCGCGGCGGCTTCCTCATAACCCGAGGTTCCGTTGAACTGTCCCGCCCCGTAAAGCGATTCGAAATCCCTGAACTCAAGGGTTGCATACATCTGCGTCGGATCGGCGCAGTCGTACTCGATCGCATAAGCGGTTCGCATGATCCGTGCGTTTTCAAAACCGACGATCGAACGGAGCATTTCGGTCTGCACCTCTTCGGGCAGACTGGACGAAAAGCCCTGCAAATATATCTCCTTTGTGTCGGCTCCGCACGGCTCGACAAAAAGCTGATGCCTTGTTTTGTCGGCAAAACGAACCACTTTGTCCTCAATCGACGGACAGTATCTCGGTCCCGTCCCGTGGATTACCCCCGAATAAAGGGGGGAGCGGTCAAGATTTTTTCTGATTATTTCGTGTGTTTTCCCGTTTGTATAGGCGATGTGGCAGTCAATCTGCTTCATGCCGACAAATGCGTCCTCGGGAGTGCGCGACGAAAAGGGGATTATTTCGCTGTCGCCGTGCTGAACCTCCAGCTTCGAAAAGTCGATCGAATCGGCGTGTATGCGCGGCGGAGTGCCTGTCTTGAAGCGCATGAGCCTCATCCCGGTGCGCGCAAGACTCTCGGGCAGCTTCCCCGCCGAGGTCATGCCGTCCGGACCTGCGATCTCGATCGCTTCCCCTGTGATCGTGCGGCTTGCCAGGTATGTGCCGGTTGCGATTATCACGGCTTTTGCTCCGAACACCGCCCCGAGCGATGTGGTGACCCCGACCGCACGCTTTCTGCCGTTTCCGATGTCCTCAAAATTGATATCGGTCACCTGCGCCTGCCTAAGACTGAGATTTGCCGTCCGTTCAAGCAGGCTTTTCATATATGTGCGGTAAGCCATGCGATCCGCCTGCACCCGCTTTGAGTGGACGGCTGCTCCCTTGCCGGGATTGAGTATCCGCGACTGAAGGGTGACCCTGTCGGCGGCATATCCCATTTCGCCGCCGAGCGCGTCGATCTCGTAAACAAGATGCCCCTTGCCGGTTCCGCCTATCGCGGGATTGCAGGGCATGTTGCCGACAGCGTCAAGCGACAGCGTAAAGAGCATCGTGTCAAGCCCGAGCCTTGCGCAGGCAAGTGCCGCTTCTATTCCGGCATGTCCCGCGCCGACGACGGCAACGTCGCAGTCTCCCGCCTTGTATGTAATCATATCAAATATTCCTTCCGAAATTATTATGCAGGATTTCAAATCGGCGGCACAATGTGCCGCCGAACAAATTACAGATCAGAAAGTTTTACGCATCGGCGTCCGCACCGAGTATCTCCTCAAGTGCGGCGATCTTTGCACAGCAGATGAGTACCCCTGCCGCGATCTTTATCTCGGACACCGGCGGATAAGAGGGCGCGATACGCAGATTCGAATCGTTGGGATCGATTCCGTAGGGATAGGTCGCACCCGCGTTTGTCATCCGCACCCCGCAGTCGTTCATAAGATTCCACACCCGTTTTGCCGAGCCTATCTGCATATCGAAACTGATGAAGTAGCCTCCGCGCGGCTTTGACCATTTTGCGACTCCGGTTCCCGAAAGCTCGCCGTCAAATGCCTCCTCAAACGCCTCAAACTTGGGACGCAGTATGGCGGCATGCTTCTTCATATGATCGCGCACCCCCTCCGGTCCGTTGAAGAAGAGGACGTGACGGAGCATGTTCAGCTTGTCGTGACCGATAGTCTGCACGGTCATCAGCGAACGTATGTAGTTCAGATTGACCGTCGATGCCGCGATGCATCCGATTCCCGAACCCGGGAAGGTTATCTTCGATGTCGATGCAAATTCGTAGACCATATGCGGATTTCCCGCCTTTTCGACCTCGTCAACTATGTTCAGAAGTTTGTCTTCCGTGTCGTAAAGCCCGTGGACGGCGTATGCGTTGTCCCAGAAAATGCGGAAATCGTTTGCCGCCGGACGCAGACGTGCAAATCTGCGCACCACCTCATCCGAATAGACCACGCCGCCCGGGTTCGAATATTTCGGCACGCACCATATACCCTTGATCTGCGGGTCTGCGGCGACATATTCCTCGACCATATCCATGTCCGGACCGTCGTCGTTCATCGGTATGTTTATCATTTCGATGCCGAGCGACTGACAGATCATGAAATGGCGGTCATATCCGGGAACCGGACAGAGAAATTTGATCTTCCCTTGCTTTATCCACGGCTCCGTCTCGGGCGACGAGCCGAAGAGCATACAGCGGACCACCGTGTCGTACATTATGTTGAGCGACGAGTTCCCGCAGACGATGACGTTCACGGGCGGCACTTCAAGAATATCGGCAAGAAGCTCCTTCGCCGCCGGGATTCCGTCAAGTACGCCGTAATTCCGCATATCCTGACCGCCGAGCGTCTCGGGTCTGCACTGATCGGGGGTGGAAAGCACGGTGAGCATACCGTCGGACAGCTCAAGCTGCTCTCTGTCGGGTTTTCCTCTCGACATGTCAAGAGAAAGTCCCATTTTGCGGTACTCTCCGTATTTCTCCCTTTGCAGGGCAAGTTCTTTTAAAGCTTCACTCTTTGACAGAGCCGTATACAACATAATAATTCATTCCTTTCGACTTTGGTGGTTGATGTTCGGGCGGACCTGCGGTCCGCATGCTCCTTTCCGTACAGATATAGGCTTGTTTAAAGGATATATTGCTAAATCGGTAAGAGAATCGTTTTTATCAGAATTCGGCGTTGCCGGTTGTTCTCGGGAACGCCTCGACGTCGCGTATGTTCGACATGCCGGTGACATACATTACAAGTCTTTCGAAGCCGAGACCGAAGCCCGCATGCTTCGTTCCGCCGTATCTGCGAAGCTCGGCATACCAGCCGTAGGTCTCCTTGTCAAGACCGAAGCGTTCGAATGCGGCATCCAGATAGTCGGGACGCTCCTCGCGCTGTGAACCTCCGATCAGCTCGCCGACACCGGGTACAAGCAGATCGACTGCCGCAACCGTTTTGTTGTCGTCGTTCAGACGCATATAGAACGCCTTTATCTCGCGCGGCCAGTTGGTCACGAATACCGGACGTTTGTAGACTTTCTCGGTAAGATATCTTTCGTGTTCGGTCTGGAGATCCTCTCCCCAGCCGATCGGGTATTCGAACTTTTCTCCGCTCTCTTTGAGCAGTTCGACCGCATGTTCGTAGGTGCAAACCGCAAAATCCGAGTTTACTATCGATTCAAGACGTTCGATAAGACCCTTGTCTACACGCAGATTGAAAAATTCAAGCTCGTCACGACATTCGTCAAGCAGTCCGGATATGACATATTTGAGCATTGCCTCGGCAAGCTTCATGTCGTCGTCAAGATCGGCAAAGGCGATCTCCGGCTCAAGCATCCAGAATTCGGCGGCGTGACGCGGCGTGTTCGAACGCTCGGCTCTGAAAGTCGGACCGAAAGTGTAGACCTTGCCGAACGCCATTGCGAACGATTCGACGTTCAACTGTCCCGAAACGGTCAGGTTTGCCGCCTTGCAGAAGAAATCCTTCGAATAATCGACGCTGCCGTCCTCGTTTTTCGGGACGTTTTCAAGATCAAGGGTTGTGACCTTGAACATGTCGCCCGCTCCCTCGCAGTCGCTCGTGGTTATCAGCGGGGTGTGGACATATACAAATCCGTTGTCGTGGAAGAATTTATGAAGAAGCTGTGCCGCGACCGAACGCACGCGGAAAACCGCCGAGAAAAGGTTGGTGCGGGGACGCAGATGCGGCTTTGTGCGCAGAAATTCAAGCGACTGACCCTTCTTCTGCATCGGATAATCGGGAGCGGACGCACCCTCGACACAAACTTTGTCCGCCTTCAGCTCAAACGGCTGCTTTGCCTCGGGGGTCAGCACCAGCTCGCCCTCGACCGAGAGAGCGGCGCCGACATTCTGTTTTGCAATCGTTTTGTAATTATCTATTTTCGAATCCTCAAAAACCACCTGAAGATTTTTGAAGCAGGAGCCGTCATTGAGTTCAATGAATCCGAAGGCGTTTGACGCCCTTATCGTTCTCGCCCATCCGCAGACGGTGATCTTTTTTCCCGCATATGCCGCTGGATCTCCAATGATCGATCTGATTTCGGTTCGTTCCATTTTTAAGTGTTCCTTTCGGTACTCTCACTGAATTATTCATATATTATACATTGTTTTCCCCTCAAATACAAGTCTTTTTTCTGATTTTTTTGAAAAAAAACAAGATTTTTCGTAAATTTTCGCACGTGGGAGAAAAAATGCTTGACATACGCCCGTATTTTGATGTAAAATTGTGTACAGTGACAAAAGCCGAAAGGACAAACATCCGTTATGAAAAAAAGATCTTTCGCACGCCGCACCCCGGCGGTCGTGCTTGCAATAATATGTGCCCTGCTCTGCCTCTGCTCGTGCAGAAAGGGATTCGACTCCGGCGACGTCTCCGGACTGACCCCCGAAAGCCGCGAGCCGGATCGCCCGCAGACTCCCGAGGGAAGCTGGTTCTGCCCCGAGGAGCTTTGCGGATACGTTTTCGGAAAACCCGAGGACGGTGTCGGAAGCTGTATATTCTTCACGCGCGAAAGTCCGGTCGGACAAAAGACCGAAAAATCGGGAAGCTACACAACCGACGGCGACCGCATCAGGATAACTGTCGGCGGAAAAAGCGAGGAATACCGCTTCCTGCTTGACGGCGGCAAGATGCTGATTTTGACCGACATATCGGGTAACGAGCGCGTATTCACTCCCGAACGTGGGGAATAAGCGGATTCTTTCATCTTTACCGCTTGATTTGTTCATATTTTACATCTATACTGTAATCATCGGTTTATACTGTATATTATGAAAGGAGGAGTATACGGGTGAAAAAATTGCTGTCGGTCGCTTCGGCGGCTCTCGCACTGACAACCGTGCTGACCTCATGCTCCGCCTTTGTCAGAGACATACGGATATCGGGGGACACCGCTCCGACATCGGCTCCGTCCGCGACCGTCACAAAGGTGCCGGTCAGCTCGGCAGACGTGACCTATTACACGCCCGCGGCGGGTCTTGACCCGAAGACCGCGCTCGATCAGCTTGCCGATACCGACTGCGAGGGAGATATTTTTCTCATCGCAACCGTGACATCGGACAACATCGGAAAAAATCCGATCTGGCAGACCGAGGACATGGCGACATATGCGTCGGCGGCGGCGCGTATCTCGGCGGTATCCGACAAATACAATCTGAAGATCGCGCCTTTCACGCTGGATTACGACAAGCTTGTCCCTACCCTTGCCGAAAACATCAAAAACTACGCATATACCGCCGATCTGTTGGTCGTTCCCGCATCGCTTGCGGAAACGCTCATCTCCGAAAAACTGGTTCTGAATCTGTCAAGAACCGCCTTTTTCGACCGCACGGCATACTTTTTCGACAGCTCGGTCACCGATTTTTACAACGGGGTCGACTGCTTTGCCGTCTACGGCGACGCACTCTGCCCTCCCGAGGCGACCCTCTGCGTCTATTACAACAAAAAACTCGCCGACTCGGTCGGTGCGGGCGATCTGTTTTCGCTCTGCAAAAACGGAAAATGGGAGCTTGACAGCCTTGTTTCGCTCGCCGAAAAAGGCTCGCTGGCAAGCGATATCCCGCTCTCCTATCTGATACAGTCGATATACGGAAGAACTTACAGCGAAATATTTGCAAAAGACGGAAGTCTCTCAAAACCCGACAAGGAAATGTCGGCGATTCTCGACGGCATCACCGGAAGACTCGGCGAAAAACTGATTACGGAAAACGCAAAGGAAACCTTCAAAAAGGGCGAGTCGCTCTTCTATATCGGCAGAATCGACGAGGCGGCAGAGCTTGCGGGGACAAACGACGCATGGTCACTGCTCCCGATTCCGTCTGCGACCGCCGACGAAAAGGCGGACTATCCGACCGTATACGACAACAGAGAGGAAAAATGGCTCTTTCTCGTTCCGAAGGACGCTGCGATCTCCGAGCGTTCGGTACAGGTGATGTCTGCACTCTGCGCCGCAACCTGCGACGAAGCGAAGATTGATCTGCGCAAATCGCTCTACGGCTACATGCGCACAAACGATGCGAGAATAATGCTTGACCTCGCTCTCGCCATAGGCACGCGCCGCAGTCGTGACTGAAAGCCGGGTAGGAATTTTATATATTTTCAAAAAACTGTTTACAAATCGGCAAAAACCGTGTATAATGTAGAGTGACAGAGGCGGGTGACGGGTTTGCGTTGTCTGCACGCCGC
>CALBLD010000226.1 GCA_937895775.1 uncultured Clostridia bacterium | reverse complement strand
TGTAACAATCAGTACGGCGGGCACCCGGGCGACGACGCGACCGCGTGTGTTATAAGGATAAGACGGCGCGAGCCGGTAAATATACTGTTCGGACCGCCGAGAGATCCGGACGACTGCGACAGGATGATGTCTCTTTTCTTCTCAAAGGAAGGGAAGCATATAGTCTGCGGCGGCACTACGTCGACGATTGCCGCAAAATATCTCGGCAAGCCGCTCCGTGCAAGTCTCTCGTTCGGAAACAGTGATGTCCCGCCGATCGCCGAGATCGAAGGGGTTGATCTCGTCACCGAGGGTGTGATAACGATAAACAAGGTTATCGAATACGCAAAGGATTCGCTTGGGAGCAATGAGCTGTACGAGGAATGGGAATACAATCACGACGGCGCGGCGATGATATGCAGAATACTGTTTGAAGAAGCCACCGACATAAATTTCTTTGTCGGCAGGGCGATAAATCCGGCACATCAGAACCCCGATCTGCCGATAAACTTCAATATTAAAATGAACCTTGTCGAACAGCTTTCCGACTGTCTGCGCAAAATGGGTAAACGGATAAAGGTAAGCTATTTCTGACATAGAAAGAATGTAAAAACAAAATGAGAAAATTCGATACAAAAGTCCAGCATCTGAAATACAAGGTACTGCGCGAGGTCGCAAGGCTTGCGTGGGACGGAACACTGCTTGAAAACCTGATGAATATACCGAAAACGATAGTTCCGGGAAAGGTTCCGACCATGCGCTGCTGCGTTTACAAGGAGAGAGCGATACTTGCCGACAGGGTGAAGCTCGCAATGGGCGGCGATAAAAGCAACCCGAACATCATAGAGGTTATAGACATCGCATGCGAGGAGTGTCCGATGGGCGGATGCGAGGTCACCAACGCCTGCCGCGGATGTCTTGCACACAGGTGCGAGGATGTCTGCCGCTTCGGCGCGATCTCCTTTGACGAAAACCATGTCGCGCATATCGATAAATCAAAATGCAGAGAGTGCGGCGCGTGTGCCAAGGTCTGTCCGTATACGGCAATAATCAGCCGTAAGCGTCCGTGCGAGAACGCGTGCAAGATCAAGGCGATCAAAATGAACGAGGATCGCACGGCGGCGATCGACAACAGCAAGTGTATTGCCTGCGGCGCGTGCGTGTACCAGTGTCCGTTCGGGGCGATCGGCGACAAGTCGTTCATACTTGAGGCCATAGAAATGCTTAAAAACAGTGAGGGAAATACAAAATACAAGGTTTTTGCGGTCGTTGCGCCCGCAATATCCAGTCAGTTCTCGTATGCAAAGCTCGGACAGGTTATCTCCGGACTTAAACAGCTCGGCTTCCACACCGTGGTCGAAGCCGCGCTCGGAGCGGACATGGTCGCATACAGCGAGTCGAGGGAGCTTGCCGAGAAGGGCTTTCTCACAAGTTCCTGCTGTCCGGCGTTCGTAAGCTATGTCGAAAAGAATTTCCCCGATCTTGTGCCTTTCATATCACACAATCCGTCTCCGATGGCGGCAATATCAAAATACATAAAAGAGCATGAGGGTCCGTGCAGGGTGATCTTCATAGGTCCGTGTACCGCCAAAAA
>CALBLD010000225.1 GCA_937895775.1 uncultured Clostridia bacterium | reverse complement strand
CGCACATTATTGATGTTGTCGTTTCGCCGCGGTGGATGTGAGGGGAGGACGAAACTGTAAGTGTTGACGGATATCCGGCAGTTTCACTGTCGAAGGGTAATTCGTTCATTTGCGACCCTGTTCCTTTCTCTGCTTAAAATCACTGTTTCCTTGCGGTTTTGGCACGTATAACCGACTTGCCGGCACGCATATACTGAACAAGCGGGATCCGTGCGGGGCAGTTGTACGCACATGAGCCACATTCGACGCAGCTCATCAGTCCGAGATCGGCGGCAGCGTCGAAATCATCCCGCTTTATATCCGATACGATGTAATTTGTCATAAGATGCATCGGACACGCCGCATGACAGCGTCCGCAGTGAATACATGCACTCTCGTTTGTACCCGGATGTCCCGCAAACCTTTCGGAGAAAAGCAGTATTCCCGAACATCCCTTGGTAAGCGAGCAGTCGAGACTTCTTACCGAAAATCCCATCATGGGACCGCCGCTTATCACCTTTTTCGGGGTTCTGATAAGTCCGCCGCAGAATTCTATGATGTCTTTGTAAGAGCTTCCGATCGGCGCAAGCAGATTTGACGGGTGGCGTATGCAGTCGCCGCTCACCGTGACTATGCGCGAGATCATCGGCATCCCGAGAGCAAATGCGTCGCAGATCGCGGCGCAGGTGCTGACATTGAAGATTACGCATCCCGCGTCGGCGGGCAGTTTTCCGGTCGGTATTTCCCGCCCGGTTACCGCGTAGACAAGCTGACGCTCGTCTCCCTGCGGGTATTTCGTCATGAGCTGTCTTATCTCAACTCTGCCGCGGTATTTTCCCGCCGCGATCGACATGGCTGTTATTGCGTCCTGCTTGTTGTCCTCAATCGCAATGACCGATCGTTCGAGTCCGAGTGCATGACGGAGTATTTCGGCACCTCCGATTATTTTTTCGGGCAGTTCGTACATGAGTCGGTGATCGGCTGTCAAAAACGGTTCGCATTCCGCACCGTTTATTATGAGGGTATCGACCTTTCCGACAGCGGAACGAAGTTTCGCATATGCCGGGAAGGACGCTCCGCCGTTGCCGGATATGCCGCATTTTCTTATGTGAGCGATTATTTCCTCGGTATCGGCTTCCGTAATGTCCTTCGGATACGGCAGTGCCGACGGATCCTTTTCGGATAAGCCGTCGTTTTCGATGATGATGCAATCGACCGTTGCGCCGACGGCATTTGTCAGCTTTCCGAAGCCTTTGACCTTTCCGGATACGGGAGAATGAACCGGGCATCCGAGTCCGTTTGTGACATCGGCGATCATCTGACCGACGAGAACGCGGTCGCCGGGCTTTACGAGCGGAGCGGCGGGGATTCCTATGTGCTGTGAGAGCATGACCGACAAAACAGCCGGTGCGGGCATTTCGGTAATCTCTCTGTCGGCAGTGTATTTGTATTCGCTTACGTGACTGCCGCCTCTGAATGTATGTTTCATTTTATCGGTACGCTCCATGCGGAGCGGGGGATCCTTTCATTTGATAAAACGGAAAAGAGTATCTTCCTTGCTTCCTTATATTATATATGTGCAGGGTGACTTTGTCAAGTCTGCGATTGGTTAAAAATCGGACATATGACAGAATATGTCCCGCGCATTTGACCGACGGATGTCCGCTTTTTGTACAAATGTATAAATAAACTTGATAAATGTAACGAAAAAAATAAAAAAGACAAAAATGTCTTGAAGTTTTCGGACAAATGTTGTATAATATCAACGTATTATTTATGTAAGACGATCTTTAAGGTCGCCGACGGGAAATCCAATATGAATTTTTATATAGCAGACACTCACTTTTATGATAAAAAATGTCTCGGATATGACGGTCGCCCGTTTATCGATGTCGATTCGATGAATGACGCAATGATAAAAAACTGGAATAAGGCGGTCGGTGCCGACGATACCGTGTATGTGGTCGGGGATTTCTCGTTCGGAATGGGCGGCGATCTCATGTCGGTGGCGGAAAGACTGAACGGACATAAAATACTTGTTCGCGGAAATCACGATAACGGCAGTGATCTTAAATATGCGTTTGAAGAGGTTTATGACTATCTTGAGCTTGTTACCGAAGACGGGCTGGTGGTCATGTCCCATTATCCGATCTCGTCGTTCAGGGATATGCAGAAGGGCGGAACCGTCCATATTTACGGTCATGTACACAATTCGTATGAGGCAAAAATCTGCTCGGACGTTTATACGAGACTTGAAAAAATCAAAAATTACCGTATAGAGGCATACAATGTCGGGGTGATGCAGCCGTATATGAACTATACGCCGCGGACCATCCCCGAACTGAGGATACTTACAAGACAGTATCCGCTTGATTTTTCGCACTGATTTGTTGAATGAAGCCCGACCGCAGCGATTTGCAGCGGTCAGAAAGGAGAAAACAGCTTGGTAACCGAACCGAATGAAATAATTACAGGCGACAGGCATCTTTTTTCAAAACGCTATGAGATGACCAAGACTTTCGGAGTCGAGGAGCAGATATTTGTAAACTGGAGCGATTTCAAAAAAGGGACTGCCTTCCATATAGCCGAGGCGGGCGTTACCTACCCCAGTCCGGAATACTGTATTGTCAGAACAAACAGAGAGGCGATGAACCAGTACATAAGCGTGTTTGAGTATGTGTTGGAGGGCGAGGGCTGTATCGAGACCGCAAACGGAACATATCATGTAAAAGCGGGCGATTCCTATCTTATAAGAAGCGGAGAAGAGGTCGTCTATTATTCCGACCTGAACAATCCGCTCCGTAAGCTCTGGATAAACTGCGCAGGGTCGATAGTTGATTCGCTGGTAACGCTTGAGGAGTTTGACAACCCGGATATTCCGGTCATTGTGGTACCCGTAAATACCGAAGCAAGTTTCAGAACAATACACGGACTTCTCAGCAAGATCAACGAATTCGGAAAGCATGAGACATACCGACAGGTTATACATCAGCTTATAGATATCATGTCGTCGATGTTCTATGCACGGGATCACCTTGCGCTCAGCGACGAGGAGCTTCCGGTGCGTGTGCGCAAGATGATAGATACGGCACCCTTCTTCTGTATAAGGATCGAGGATATCGCCGCGCTTGAGCATTATTCGGAGCGGCATATAAACAGAGTTTTCGGAGAGAGATACGGAATCACCCCGAAGCAGTATATAATAAATTGTAAGATCGAAGTCGCAAAGGATATGCTGGCGCAGAAAAAAAGATCGGTACGGGAAATATCCGAGCTTCTCGGATTTTGCGATGAGCATCATTTCATGAACACCTTCAAGCGTGTGACCGGACATTCGGTCGGGACATGGCGTGAGGTCACCAAAAGAGTGCTATGATTTCAAAAACACACGGGAGCTTTTGCCGAAAGCAAAGGCTCTTGTTTTTTCGCATATAAATTCCGTAAATAAAAGCCTGCCCCGTTATTGACTTTTCGTAACTTGTGTGTTAAAATTATCGGACTGCATGTCTGCATTGAAGTGAGGAAGTTATGTCGGAAAAAACTGTTGTCGGACGGTTTGCGCCTACTCCGAGCGGTCGGATGCATCTCGGAAACGTAATGTGTGCGCTTGTGTCCTGGCTGTCGGCAAGATCGCAGGGCGGAAAAATACTGCTGCGCATCGAGGATCTTGATACGCAAAGGTGCGGCTGGGAAGAGAATACCCGTCTGCTGATCGACGATCTGAACTATCTCGGACTTGAGTTTGACGGCGGATATGACAGGAGCCTGTGGCAGTCGGCAAGAGCCGATATCTATGCAGAGACGTTTGAAAAACTGCGGTCGGAGGGACTTGTCTACCCCTGTTTGTGTACCCGCTCCGAGCTTCACGCGGCGACCGCTCCGCATCTGTCGGACGGAAGATATGTCTATGACGGGAGATGCTATAAGAAATTCCTGAAGGGGTATAAAATCCCTGACGGTGCGCATCCGTCGATGAGAGTGCATGTTCCGGATAAAAATATCTCGTTTGAGGACGGAATATGCGGTTTTTACAGTGAAAATCTCGCGCGTGACTGCGGCGATTTTGTCGTGCGCCGCGCCGACGGGATATATGCGTATCAGCTTGCGGTGACGGTTGATGACTGTCTTTCGGGTGTGACCGAGGTGTTCAGAGGCAGAGATCTTCTGTCATCGACGCCCTGTCAGCTCTGGCTTGCGGAGACTCTCGGACTTGAGCCGCCCGCAGGTTATTATCACATTCCGCTGATGACCGATGCCGACGGACGTCGGCTGTCGAAACGGGATGCCGACCTTGATATGGGTGCTTTGCGGAGAAAATACAGTCCGGAGATGATAATCGGGATAGTTGCCGCATCGCTCGGTCTGATCGGAAAGCCCGAGCCGATCGGAGCAAATGATCTGATTGCGTTCTTTTCAAAGGATAAACTGCCGCGCAATGATGTACGGCTTCGCCTTTTCTGATGATTTTTTGTTTTCGGAGGATATGTAAATGGATAAAATGAAAGAAAAGAAAGATAAGACCGAAGCAGTCAATTCAATTGTCGATGATAAACGTCCGCTCCTGCTGAAAATATTGCTTTATGCGCTTCCGATCGTTGCAACCGGCGTTTTGCAGCTTCTTTTCAATGCCGCGGATGTCGTGGTCGTGGGAAGATTTTCGGGAGACAGTGCCCTTGCCGCAGTCGGCTCGACCGGCGCACTTATAAATCTTGTGGTCAATCTTCTCAACGGACTGTCTGTCGGTGCGGCGGTCGCGGTCGCCCAGACCTACGGCGCAAAGAATTATAAATCGCTGTCGGATGTCGTGCATACCGCCATATGCGTGAGCGTTATCGGCGGAATACTGTTCGGGCTTATCGGTTTCTTCGGCGCAAGGACATTTCTTGTGTGGATGGGCAGTCCCGCCGACGTAATAGATCAGGCAACCCTTTATCTTAAAATATATTTTCTCGGTGTTCCGGTCATGATGCTCTATAATTACGGCGCATCGATACTCCGCTCGGTCGGAGACACACGCCGTCCGCTTATCTTCCTTGCGGTGTCGGGCGTGATAAACGTATTTCTCAATCTGTTTTTTGTGATCTGCCTCAAAATGAGCGTTGACGGCGTTGCGTATGCAACCGTCATATCACAGGCGGTCGCCGCAGTGCTTGTAACCGTCTTTCTTATGCGTACCGACGGACCGTGCAGACTTGTCATTTCGAAGCTTCGGATACATAAAAAGGAATTTGCGACAATGCTCAGAATCGGTATACCGGCGGGACTTCAGGGAACTGTCTTTTCGCTCTCAAACGTCGTGATACAGTCGTCGGTCAATTCGTTCGGTAAGGTCGTTATGGCGGGGAATACAGCCGCAAGCAATATCCGAAGCTTCATATATATAAGTATGAACTCTTTCTACCACGCTGCGATAACCTTTGTCGGACAGAATGTCGGCGCGGGACATCCGGAAAGGATACGGAAGGTGTTCCTGAGCTGTGCGGCACTCGTTACGGTCATCGGAGGCGGTCTCGGTGCGCTTGCGCTTGTGTTCAACAGAGAACTGCTCGGGATTTACTGTACCGAAAACCCGATGGCGATAGAATACGGTCTTGTGCGTATGTCGATAATCTGTACGACTTATGTGACCTGCGGAATCATGGACTCTCTTACCGGATGTATACGCGGAATGGGTAATTCGTTTGCACCGATGGTCATATCGATGATAGGTGCGTGCGGAATAAGGATTCTCTGGATAAATACCGTGTACGCGTGGCTGAATTACACAAGCGAGTTTGAAAAACTC
>CALBLD010000224.1 GCA_937895775.1 uncultured Clostridia bacterium | reverse complement strand
TCGAACCCACGACCTCTAGCGTGACAGGCTAGCGCTCTAACCAACTGAGCTACCAGGCCAAAGCTCCGACTGTTGCCGGAACCGTTGGTGGAAGTTATAGGGCTCGAACCTATGACCCTCTGCTTGTAGGGCAGATGCTCTCCCAGCTGAGCTAAACTTCCATACCGCCCACGACTTACTTATCGCGGCGGATGTAATTATATCATAGCACCTTTTATTTGTCAATAGTTTTTTTGAAAAAATCAAAAAAAATTATGAAAAATTTCAAGACAATGCAAAAGCATCACTTTTTCGGTGCGCACATGCGGTCAGTCTTTCTTGTTTTCCGCCTTTTCATCGGTGTTTACGGCGTTCTTTCTCGGCTTGGCAAGTCCTTTTGCTATCCTTATTTTTTCAATGTCCGAGCCTGTGAACGAAAACGTCTTCTTGCAGAACTGACATCCGACCTCTATCGCGCCGTCCTTCACGAGTATATTGTAAAGATCGACCGGATTCAGCGTCAGCAGGGCATTGCCCATACGCTCTCTTGAACAGTCGCAGGAAAATCCGACTTCGTATTCGTCGAAAACGTCAAAGGGTATACCTTCAAGAACAAGTTCTGCGATCCCCTTGTTCGAAAGTCCCTTTGCAAGGAGAGCCGACATTCCGTCAAGCTTTGACACATTGTCTTCGATCTTTTTGACGACCTCGTCGTCAGCCATCGGCAGAAGCATAAGCAAAAATCCGCCCGCAGCTTCAAGTTTTCCCTCGGGTGTGATTATTTCGCCGAGCGCACAGACCGACGGTATCTGCTCCGAATCGCCGTAGTAATGGGTTATATCTTCGGCGATCTCGCCCGACGGCATGTCGATAACACCGACATACGGCTCTTTTTCACCGGTGTCGCGCACGACGTTCAGCGTTCCCTTGCCGATCGCGCCCGCAACGTCGATCCTTCCGTCCGGCTTGCGCGGACTGTCAAGTTCGGGATTTTCGATATATCCCTTGACATTGCCCATGTAGTCCGCGACCGCAAGTATGTGACCGTTGCGACCGTTTCCGCGTATGCTGAGCGTCAGGGTGTTGCCCTTGTCCTTGAGCGTCGAACCCATAAGCGATGCGGCGGTAAGCACTCTTGAAAAAGCCGCAGTTGCGGTCGGACTTGTGTGATGTATGCGTACAGCCTCTTTTACCGTATCGGTTGAATTTATCATAATTATCTGTGCCGACCCGTCGGTCGTCATCGCACGCAGAATTTTTGACATAATATCATATCCTTCCTTAATTTATCAGTTTACCTTGTTTGTGGGATGTCCCGCAAGGAAATTTTCGATGTTTGCGGCAACCGTTCCGACAAGGCGTTGCCTTGTTTCGAGCGGTGTCCATGCGACGTGCGGAGTAATTATAAGCCGATCTCCCGCGACAAGCGGACAATCGGGACTTTGCGGTTCAACGCAAAGCACGTCAAGTGCCGCGCCTGCGATCATGCCCGAGTCGATCGCCTTTGCGAGAGCAACCTCGTTCACGACCCCGCCGCGCGAGGTGTTTATGAAGAACGCCGACTCTTTCATCGCGGTAAATTCCTTTTCGCCGAACAGTTCTGTTGTTTCGGGAGTCAGCGGACAGTGTACGCTTATAACATCCGCTTCGGCAAGCAGTTCGTCAAACCCGACAAGAGTCACACCGTCAATGTTTTTCGGCGTTCTCGTGTATGCGATCACATTCATCCCGAAGGCTTCGGCGATTCTTGCGACCGCACAGCCTATTGAGCCGAGTCCGACAATGCCGATGGTTTTGCCGTAAAGTTCGGTCATCGGGTAACGGAATACCGAGAACAGCGAACTGCTTTTCCAGCCGCCCTCTCTTACAAAGTCGTTGTAGCCGCCGACTCTTGAGCAAAGCTCAAGCAAAAGCGCAAAGGTGTGCTGTGCGACCGCATTTGTCGAATAGCTTCCCGCATTGCAGACGGCGATTCCGCGATCTGCGGCGGCGGCAGTGTCGATGTTGTTGTAGCCTGTCGCAAACAGTGCAATGCAGGAGAGCCGCGGTGCGGCTTCCATGTCCTCTCTTGTGATTTTTGTTTTGTTGCAGAGGACTATGTCGGCATCGGCGATCCTTTCCCGGAGCATTTCCGGAGAGGTCGATCCGTAACAGACAAGTTCGCCGAGCTTTTTTATCGGATTGAGCGAAATGTCGTCCTGCGATACGGTTGCCGCATCTGTAAAGACTATTTTCGGTTTTTTTATATCTGAGATCATTGCCGTTTATCCGACCTTTCATGACTTGTGGCTATATTTTAGCACAACGCACTCTTCCTGTCAAGAACAAAATAAAAGCCGACCGGAGTCGGCTTTTATCGGGATTTGATTTTTACAGTCCGGCACGTGTTTTTACAGCCGATACGAGCTTTTTGACGTCTATTCCTCTTTCGAGTTTTTCCATCGTTTTGATGTAGTCCTCAAGCATGCCCTTCGAGACCATTTCGCCGAGAAGCTCCGCACTGACGACCTTTTCGTCGTTCAGATCGTAGATCGTGTAAAGTTCGCCGTCGTAGTAGTAGGTTGTCACCGATTTCAGCTGTTTTTTGAGCAGATTTTCATATCCATCGATGCCGTACATCTGCAGATAGAGCAGATCGGTCGGGCTTGAGCCGTAAGAGCTGTAATTCTTGGAGCTGTAGCTGATCTCGGATACCGAGCGGCTGATTATGATGTTCACATACTGATTCATAAGCCAGAGTTCGGATTCGCCGCAGTCGGGATCCTCTCTGCACTGCTTTATGTAGTCGAGCGCGTCCTGCGTCGGATTTTTGAGAAGATCCTGTATGATTATGTAGGCGATCGGAAGCTGATCGTAGTCATCTCTTTTTATGTATTCGCTGACTATGTTGTATACCTTCCATTTGCCCACGTATTTTTGGAAAACGGTGTAATCGTAGAGATAATCGGGGTAGCGGCGGCGAAGCTCTTCCGCATTGCGCAGTGTGTTCGGCGGGCGTTTTGCGGGGACGGTAAAGATCGGATCAAGTGCCGCGATCGGATCGGGCGTACCCTCCGGCTCAACAAAGCCAACTCTTGCGGTGGTGGAGGATGCCGGATCCTTTGAGGTGGTCGGCAGTGTCGTTGACGGGCTTGTCGTTGTTGAAGGAGCGGCTGTCGTTCCGGTGTTTGCGGAAATGTCGGTCGTTTTGCCGACTGTCGTTGAACCGGTGTCGGTTCTGTTGCAGGAAACCGCCATCGTTGCGGCGAAAATGACTGTAAATATTATGGCGAGTAAAGCCGATATTGTTCTTTTCATAATTAAATCTCCTTACTTCTTTAATTTGTGTAAATGTCGTAGGGCTTTGCGGTCGCCGTCAGATCGAACGGCGGTTCCTGCCCGAGCTTTTGGTATATTGATTTAACGGTCGTGTCGATCGGATCGTAGGATTTTCCGGCGAAATTGCAGAAGGACAGGGCTTTCTTGGTGTACATATCCCCGCCGTCGTAGTGCCTGAACAGTACCGACATAACAAAGCTGTCGCGCAGATATTCGTCCAGACCGCCGTTTTTCTGCATTTTTCCGAGCGTTTCGGCAGGCAGATCGGCAAGCTCGCCGAGCGTGTAAAGTCTGCCGTCGAAATAAAATATTTCCGGGCGTCGGAGTGCTTTTCTTATCAGATTTTCATCGCCGGAGTAGAGAATTTCTATGATTTCGGAGGTAAATATGCAGTTTTCGTAATAATCCTCGGAGACTTCACTGTCGGACGGTCGCAGGGTCTTTTTGCCCTCAATGCATGCTGCGGTGAATTTCTCCTTCGATATGCCGAATTTTTTTATCAGAAGGTAGACAAGCGGCAGATCGTTGTCCGGGTAATTGTCATAATAGCCGATTGCAAATTTGTCTGTTTCCGATTTTCCGACATATCGGTATACTGGTCCCGCACTGACCGACCACAGCCCGTAATAGCCGAGGCAGTCGTTTACTATGTGATTGTACGGACAGTCGCTTTTGGTATAATCAAACGCCGTTGCAGTCGGTACGGAGAAGCATAACAGCATCGCCGTGCCGAGCGTCGTTGCAAGCGAGAGAAAAACCGATATGATCTTTTTCATTTTCTGTTTGTCAGCCCTCCTTTGTGTTATTTTTTGTCCGTCAGATCCATGTCAAACGGAGGCTCTTGTCCGAGCCGCTTGTAAATGTCCTTTATGCATGCGACAACATCGTTTTTGCGGTAGCAGTCGTAATTGTGGAAATAAATGTCGCCATAGCTGTCAAGTCCGCCGTAGTTGTCGGCAAGCATGCTTGTGATAAAGACCGTTTGCAGATAATCGTCAAGTCCGCCGCTTTTCTGCATCTCTTCGAGCGGCAGGCTGTAATGCATCAGTTCGCCGAAGGTGTAGAGCTGTCCTTTGTAATAAAAGACCGTCGGGCGGTGGAGCGTCCGCTTTATAAGATCCTCGTCTCCCGAAAAGAGAATTTCGATTATTTCGTCGGTGAAGGTGCAGCTTGAAGCGGGATCCGCTTTTGCGCCGTCTTCGAGAACATATTTTTTGGAGCCGCTCCTGACCGCATTTTTAAAGCGGTCTTTGCTGATTCTGAAACGTTTTATAAGCCGATATACAAGCGGAAGCTGCGCCTCCGATTCCGGGGTGTAGGCATACTCCGGTGACAGGAATCTTTCCGGATTTTCTATCCCGGCACATGCCATGATCGGACCGATGTTTACCGACCACAGGTCGTAAAAACGGCGGTATGCGGAAAAATCAATGTCTGTCTTTTCGGTTGTGTCATATGTGTCTCCGTAGTCGGGGGATACGGTCATATCGAAGGGAGGCTCCTGCCCGAGACGTTTGTAGATCTGCGTTATATAATCAAATGTCTCGTCGCAGCTGTCGCCGAAAAAGTCGTAGTACCGATCGAAAGCTCTGTCATCGAAAAGCCCGTAAAACTTTACGTTCCCCCTGCTTCCGCCTGAGGCTGCCGCGACGAAAAGGGTATGCAGATAATCGTCAAGTCCGCCGCTTTTCTGCATTTCCCGGAGTGTTGCGGTCGGGGTATATTCGACGGAACGAAGCTCCTTGAATGTGTAGAGCTGTCCTTTGTAGTAGAAGACCGTCGGGCGGTGAAGCGTCTGTTTTATGAGATCCTCGTCACCCGAATAGAGGATTTCGATCATTTCGTCGGTGAAGGAGCAGTTTGAATAAAAGTCAAACTCCTTGTCTTCGTCGAGAAGGAGATAATCCTTTGCGCCGTTTCTGACAGCCGTCGTGAACTGTTCCTTACTGATTCCGAAATGCTTTATCAGCAGATATATGACGGGCAGCTCCTTGGGACG
>CALBLD010000223.1 GCA_937895775.1 uncultured Clostridia bacterium | reverse complement strand
AACTGCTGAAATCGGTTGCGGCAGACCCGACTATGATACTGAGTAAGAAAAAGTCCTGTTTGCATGAAGCACAGAGGTACACCGCCGAAAGAGTGATAAAAACTCTGGTAAATCGACTGGGGAAATAAATCCTGCTATGATTTCATGCAGACAAAAATGCGCGCGTTTGCCGTTGACAGGATTTACGGGGAGAAACGTATGAAACGATTACTGTGCCTGATCTCGGGCATGAATGCGGGCGGTGCGGAGACATTTCTGATGAAGGTCTACCGCAGGCTGGATAAAACAAAATATCAGATGGATTTCTGCATAAATGCAGCCGAAAAATGCTTTTATGAGGACGAGATCATATCGCTCGGCGGGAAAATATACAGAATTACGCCTAAGTCGGAGTCGATCGGAAATTTCAGAAAACAGCTTTTTGACGTGGTGAAGTCAAACGGTTATAAGTATGTTCTGAGAATAACCTCAAATGCATTCGGATTTATGGATCTGAAGATTGCGCATAAGGCGGGCGCAACGGTGTGCGCGGCGCGTTCGAGCAATTCGAGCGACGGCGGCAGTCTGAAATCGCGTGCCGCACATGTGATCGGCAGGCTTCTTTACGGCAGATATGTCAATGTCAGAATTGCACCGTCCGATCTTGCGGCAAAATATACTTTCGGAAACAGTGCTTATAAAAACGGCTCGGTGAAAATTCTTCACAACGCCATCGATACCGACGTGTACCGCTTTGATGCGCGGGGAAGAAAAAATGTACGCACAGAGCTGAAAATACCCGAAAATACGACGGTAATCGGGCATGTGGGACGGTTTACGGCTCAGAAAAATCACCTTTTTCTGACAGATGTCTTTGCCGAATATGCTAAGCTGAATAAAAACAGTCTCCTTGTACTCGTCGGAAACGGGGAACTTGAAGATGAGATAAAAAAGAGAGCGGAGGAGTGCGGTATTGCGGACAGAATTGTTTTTGCCGGAGTCCGCGGCGATGTCCCCGCACTTTTGTCCGCAATGGATGTTTTTGTGTTCCCGTCATTCTATGAGGGGATGCCGAATGCGGTCATCGAAGCGCAGGCTACCGGTCTGCCCTGCGTGATATCCGACAGAATCACGCACGAGGCGGATATAACCGGGCTTGTGGACTATCTGCCGCTCGGCGATGCCGCAACATGGGCGGAGCATATTTGTTCGCTGTCCCTGCCTGTTGTGCGAAAAACGCCATGTCGGGAGTTTGCGGAAAATTGTTATGATATTGAGTCGGTGACAACACAGTTTGTCCGACTTGTTTTTCAGGAATAGGAGTTAATAAGCATGACGATATCCTTGCGCAAAATAATGTTGTCACTCGTCTTTGTATTCACTGCGATGCTGTTTGTCGTCTTTGTTTTGTCCGAAACAAATGCGTGGGCAAAATACATTCTGCTCGGACTGTCGCTTTCAATCTTTGCCATAGGTGTGTTCCTCTGCAACGGTAAAATTTCATTCCGTGTCGATGCATACGCATTTATCAGTATTTTGTTTATTGCGTTTACGCTTGCGTCCTCACTCTGGGCAATTAAGCCGTCCGATTCGGTTATCATGGCAAGGACAATGTTTCGTATTTTTATCTGTGCATACATGCTGTATGTAACCTACACGAACGTACCCGAATTGGATGAGGTACTGTTGTTAAAGGCAGTCATGTGGGCGGGATATACCATTGCAATTTATACTTTTGCCTTTTACGGATTCGACGCGATCGTAAACGGCGGTCATGAAATCGGTCTGCGCATTGACAATGAATTTGCGAATGTCAATTCAATAGGACTTGTCTGCGCGCTGTCCTGTATGATCCAGATCAATCTGAAATTTCTGTGTAAAAAGTATCGCCTGTTCCCGTCGGTACTGTTCATGATCCCGAGCATTGTCGTTATAGCGGCGACACAGAGCAGAAAGGCACTGGTCTTTTTGCTTGCGGGTATTATGATCGCAATGCTTATGGGGGTTATGAGCGAAAAGGGCAGGATGTCCGCAAAAATCGCCAAAATCCTGTTTGAACTTCTGCTCGGAGCGATCATACTTTTACTGCTTTTACAGCTTGATATTTTTTCGGGGATACGCGGGCGTATGTACAGCTTCATAAGCTCGATCTTCGGA
>CALBLD010000222.1 GCA_937895775.1 uncultured Clostridia bacterium | reverse complement strand
CAATGCGATAACAAACGCGGGTGCCGAATCGGCAAATTACCCGTTCTGTACAATAGAGCCGAATGTCGGCGTGGTTCCCGTGCCGGATGAGAGACTTGACTGGCTCAATGAACTTTATCATGCGGAAAAATATACCCCTGCCGTGATCGAATTTGTCGATATCGCAGGTCTTGTCAAGGGTGCCTCCCGCGGGGAAGGACTCGGTAATAAATTTCTCGGTCATATAAGAGAGGTGGACGCGATCGTCCATGTTGTGCGCTGCTTCGAAAACGCAAATATAATTCATGTTGACGGCTCGGTGAATCCGATACGCGATGTCGAAACGATCAATCTCGAACTGATATTTGCCGATATCGAGACGCTTGAGAGACGTATCGATAAAACCACAAAGCTTCTTCGCGGAGACAAGAAATATGCGGAGGAGCTGGAGCTTCTCAAACGCGTCCATGCGGCACTCAGTGAGGGAAAATCGGCGAGATCGCTTGATTATACCGCCGATGAGCTGAAAATAATGAATGATGTTTCTCTCCTGACGATGAAACCCGTCATTTATGCGGCAAACATCGGCGAGGACGAGGTCGCAGGCGGATATGAGGAAAACGAAGGCTATAAAAAGCTTGCCGCATTTGCGGATTCGGAGAATGCCGAGATTGTACCGATCTGTGCGGGAGCCGAGGCTGAAATAGCCGAGCTTGACGAGGACGAAAAGGCACTTTTCCTTGCGGATCTCGGAATAAAGGAAAGCGGACTTGATAAGCTCGTGAAGGCAAGTTATCACCTCATGGGACTTATATCTTTCCTCACTGCCGGAGTTCAGGAGGTTCGCGCATGGACGATAAAGCGCGGAACCAAGGCACCGCAGGCTGCGGGTAAAATCCATACCGATTTCGAACGCGGCTTCATACGTGCCGAAATAGTTTCATATGAAGACCTCAAAGCGTGCGGCTCAATAGCGGCGGCGAAGGAAAAGGGACTTTACAGAAGCGAAGGCAAAGACTATGTTATGCAGGACGGAGACGTTGTACTATTCAGATTCAATGTCTGATGCTGAAAGGGAGTTTTTGAATGTTCAAGAGCGTTTTTGCCAGATATATGATCGCCTTTATGGCAATAATTCTGGTGAGCTTCTCAATACTCGCAATGATAGTCGGAACGATAGTCAAATCACATTCCGAAGCGACTACCGAGGCTGATCTGTCACGTATCGCACAGTCGGTCGATTACCTGCTCAAATCATCTTATTCGGAAAGTTCGTACGGAAGTATGGGTGAATTTGTGCGGAATGAGCACACAACTATCGATAAAATGGTGTCGGCAATAACGCGCTATTCCAAGGATATGTTCGTGATAATCATTTCTCCGGACGGAAATCTGCTCTATGCGGACAGTACACTGCCGGAGGGCTATATCGGAGGGAACAGCGCGGGAGCGCTTTCGCCGGACGATCTGGTGAGCAGATTTGATGCCGACGGCTCGGATTTCGGAGGACTTCTTCCCGAAAAGCATTATAATTATGCAATACCGCTCCCCGATTCGGTCAGCCCCGAGTGCGTGATCTTTGCCTGTACGTCGCTGTCCTATACCGCAGGCGTTGTCGGATCGCTCAACAGAATGATTCTTATGGCATCGATGTGGGTGATGATTGCCGCAATAATTGCAAGTTACTTTATAAGCGAGCGTATCGTGCGCCCGATAAGAGCAATGAGCCGTGCCGCAAAATCGTTCGCATCCGGTCGCTTTGATGTCAGAGTTCCCGTAATCGGCGATAACGAAATATCCGAACTTGCTATGGCGTTCAATAATATGGCATCAAGCCTTGCGACAATAGAAGAAACGCGCAGTACATTTCTCGCAAACGTCTCGCATGATCTGCGTACACCGATGACGACGATATCCGGCTATATTGACGGTATACTTGACGGAGCGATTCCGCCCGAAAAACAGTCATACTATCTGAGTATAGTGGCTTCCGAAGTCAGACGGTTGTCACGGCTTGTTTCGTCACTTCTTGATATTTCACGTATAGAGGCGGGAGAACGCAAATTTAAAATGCAAACCTTTTATATCTGTGAAATGGCGCGTCAGGTGCTTATTTCGTTCGAGACAAGGATAGAACAAAAAGGGCTTGATGTAAGCTTTGAGTGTGATAACGAGCGTGAGTATGTGATCGCTGATAAGGATGCCATACATCAGATTCTTTATAATATATGCGATAATGCCGTTAAATTCTCAAAAAACGGCGGCAAATACGCACTGAAAATAACCGAAAACTATAAAAAGATATATGTTTCGGTCTATAATGAAGGGGAAGGAATCGCCCCCGATGACCTTCCGCATATCTTTGACCGCTTCTATAAGGGCGATAAGAGCCGCGGAAAGGATAAGACCGGAGTCGGACTCGGTATGTATATAGCCAAAACAATAATCGACGCACATAATGAGTCGATAACCGTTAACAGTAAACAGGGACAGTACTGCGAATTCGTCTTTACCCTGAAAAAGGCGGCGAAGCAGGGTCAGTAAACCGGCGGAGTAACAAGAGACGTATCAATGTACGACAGGTTCTTGCTACTTTAAGCCGACCGTTTTGAAAAGAGACAGAAAAACCGGAGAAGTATATGGCAAAATTCACGAAGCAGGCAATATATGCCTCATTTATGAAGTTTCTCGGCGAAAAGCCGCTCGGTCAGATCACGGTCAAGGATATAGTCGATGATTGCGGGATCAACAGAAAGACCTTTTACTATTATTATCAGGATATATATGCGCTTGCGGAAGAGAGCTTCCGTGATCGGATCAACGGCCTTAAGAATGAAATGCCGCCTGAGAGCAGTACGTGGTCCGATATAATGAAATCGATTTCAAGCTATATGTACGAAAACAGAAAGATAACGCTTCATGTTTTCAAATCGTTGGGATATGAAAAAATATCGAATCTGTTTTATGATGTGTGCCTTGAATATCTTCCTCCGCTGATAAAGAAAAATGCCGACGGACTTGTCATATCCGATTCGGATATGACACTTATAACGCATTATGCCTCGGTTGTTCTGTCAGGGCTGCTTGTGAGATGGATAGCGGACGGAATGAAAGAGATTCCGACCGCAATGATCGATCGTTTTGCTCTTATCATGGACGGAACGTCAAGGCTGGCACTTGAGAATGCCGACAGAATATCCGGTAAGTGACAAGCGGATGTCCGGCTGTCGGACAAAAAAAGATATGTGTTACATTTTTCTACATAATCCCGCTTTTGACCGTTGATTTTGTGGAAGAAAAGGATAGAATAATGTCAGAATAAAGGTTGGGTGATGACTGTGCTCTTTTTTGCACCGAATCCGATATTGATTGCGGCGGCAGTGATTCCCGCGATAGTGCTTCTCGTTTATGTCTATCGCGCGGATAAGCTTGACAGGGAACCGCCGATGCTTCTGCTGTCGCTTATAATGAGAGGCGTATTTGCAACCGCTCTTGCCGTTTATACCGAACGGATAGGCGTGCAGCTTCTTGATCTCTACTGTAAAGATAATGATATACTCTACCGTGTTCTGCTCTATTTTGCGGTCGTTGCATGCTCCGAAGAAGGCTTCAAATATATGCTTCTCCGTATGCGGACATGGAAAAGTCCCGCCTTCAATTGCCAGTTTGACGGCGTTGTCTACGCCGTGTTCGTCTCTCTCGGCTTTGCACTCTGGGAGAATATAGATTATGTCATAATGTACGGCTTCGGAACCGCTTTGCTCCGTGCAGTGACCGCCGTTCCGGGTCATGCCTGCTTCGGCGTTTTCATGGGAGCCTTTTACGGCTTTGCAAAAAGATGCGAAAGTTGCGGACGCAAAGCCGAAAGCCGCCTGTTCGGATTTCTTTCGCTCGCGGCACCCGTCGTACTTCACGGCTTCTATGATTTTGCCGCTTCGATCGATGACGACAGATACGCATGGGTGTTCACCG
>CALBLD010000221.1 GCA_937895775.1 uncultured Clostridia bacterium | reverse complement strand
GGCATATCCGGGATGATATATCTCATCCACAATGCCGGTCGCAATGCCGATCTGATTTCCGTATGACGAATATCCCGCCGCCGCAGTCGTTACGATTTTGCGCTGGGGAAGCTTGCCCTTTATCGTTTCGCTTATCGGACGGGTCGGATCGGCAGCCCGGGTTACGCGCATTGCGCCGTAGACGTAAGCCCTCCCGGAAAGCGGATCGCGGATTGCACCGCCGATGCAGGTTGCGGCACCGCCGAACGGTTCTATTTCGGTCGGGTGGTTGTGAGTCTCGTTCTTGAAAAGGAGAAGCCACGGCTCGGTTTTTCCGTTCGTATCAACATTTATTTTTACGGTACATGCGTTGATTTCTTCGCTTTCGTCCAGCTTGTCAAGCTCACCCGATTTTCTGAGTGCTTTTACCGCAACGGTCGCGATATCCATCAGACATACCGGTTTTTTTATCCCGAGTTCTTTGCGGAGCGAAAGGTATTCGTCGTAGGTCCGACGGAGCAGATCGTCCTCAAAGGAAACGCTGTCAATGGCGGTAAGAAAGGTCGTGTGTCGGCAATGATCCGACCAGTATGTGTCGATCATGCGTATTTCGGTAATTGTCGGCTCGCGATTTTCCGAACGGAAATAACTCTGACAGAACTCAATATCGTCAATGTCCATGGCAAGCGAGTAGTCGTCAATGAACCGCAAAAGTCCGGAACGGTCAAGACCCGTGAAGCCGTCGAGCGTGCGGACGGTCTGCGGAATCATGTATTCGGATTCAAGCGTTTCCGGAAGTTCAAATGACGCCTCTCTTGCCTCAACCGGGTTTATTACGTACTTTTTTATTTTTTCAATATCGGGACTTTCGGAATTTCCGTAAAGGATGTATATTTTTGCGGTGCGTATGACGGGATCTGCGGATCTTGAAATGAATCTGATGCATTGTGCCGCCGAATCGGCACGCTGGTCAAACTGACCGGGAAGATATTCGACCGCAAAAGCAATGCCGCCATCCTGTTCAAGCGATTCGGAGACGATGTCAAGCTGAGGCTCCGAAAAAACCGTTCCGATCGAGTAATCGAAAAGCTCTCTCGGAATGTTTTCGACATCGTATCTGTTTATGATTCGTACCTTTTGCAGTCCCTTTGCGCCGAGGAAGGATACCGATTCTTTAAGAAGTGCCGTCGCTTCCGCATCAAGTCCCGGTTTTTTTTCAACGTATATTCTGTATACCATCTTAAACCTCCGTTTTTTTCAGGGCTTTGCGACCGATATCCCTGCGGTAGAATGCATTTCCGAAATGTATGCGTCCGACCTTGTCGTATGCGTCCTTTATTGCATCAGGAAGACGGTCGGCAATGCCGACGACTCCGAGAACCCGCCCACCGCTTGTAACCGGTCTGCCCTTATCAAGTGTCACTCCCGCATAATATACCGAATCCGCGAGATCGTCCGGAACCGACACTTCAAAACCTTTTTTGTAGGAAAGGGGATATCCGTCTGATGCCATGATTACACAGCATGCGGATTTTTCGCCGAAGCGTATATCGATGTCGGACAGTCTTCCCTGTGCGGTTGCCGTCATCACGGTAAGAAGATCGGTTTCGAGAAGCGGCAGAACGACCTGTGTTTCGGGGTCGCCGAAACGACAGTTGTATTCGATCACCTTCGGCCCGCTTTTCGTAAGCATGAGTCCGAAATACAGACAGCCTTTGAAGGTTCTGCCCTCGCTGTTCATTGCGTTTATCGTGGGTATAAATATTTCTTTCATGCATGCGGCGGCGATTTCGGGAGTGTAGTACGGGTTCGGCGCGATCGTCCCCATCCCGCCGGTGTTCGGTCCGATGTCATTGTCGTACGCCCGCTTGTGATCCATTGACGAGACCATCGGTACGACCGTTTTTCCGTCGGTGAAGGACAGAACCGATACCTCGGGACCTTCCAGATACTCTTCGATCACAACACGTCTGCCGCCTGCTCCGAATTTGTTGTTTTTCATTGCGTCGTTTACGGCACCTATCGCCTCTTCTTTTGTCATGGCGACCGTTACACCCTTGCCGAGCGCGAGTCCGTCCGCTTTGACTACAACCGGCATCGGAACGCTTTCTATATAGGAGATCGCTTTGTCCGGATCGTCAAATACCTCGTAAGCGGCGGTCGGTATCGAGTATTTTTTCATTAAATTCTTTGCAAAGACCTTGCTTCCTTCAATTATTGCGGCATTTGCCCGCGGACCGAAGCAGGGGATCCCGACATCTTCAAGAGCATCGACACAGCCGAGCACAAGAGGATCATCGGGGGCAACCACCGCAAAGTCAACGGCGTTGGTTTTTGCAAAATGAGCTATTTTTTCGATTTCGCATGCACCTATCGGAACGCAGACCGCATCCGCCGCGATGCCGCCGTTACCCGGGAGAGCATATATCGTCTCTGCCGATTTGTTTTCTTTCAGCTTTTTGATTATGGCATGTTCGCGACCGCCACTGCCGACCACAAGAATTTTCACGGATATACCTGCCTTTCGTTTTTTCGGATCGATGAAATCTCAATGATGGAACAATCTTATGCCGGTGAACGCCATTGCAATGCCGTATTTGTTGCAGCACTCAATGACAAGATCGTCACGGATTGAACCTCCCGGCTCGGCAATGTATTTTACGCCGCTTTTACGGGCGCGTTCAATGTTGTCGCCGAACGGGAAAAATGCGTCTGAGCCGAGAGAAACACCGTCGATCGAGGCGAGATAAAGGTCGATTTCTTCCTGCGTTAACCGATCGGGCTTTTCGGTAAAATATTTTTCCCATACTCCGGGCGCACAGACATCCTCTTCGTTTTTGTTTATGTATCCGTCAATCACATTGTCTCTGTCGGCACGCTTCAGATCGGGCAGGAAGGGAAGAGAGAGGACCTTTTCGTGTTGGCGCAAAAACCATGTGTCGGCTTTGCTTCCCGCAAGACGTGTGCAGTGGATCCGCGACTGCTGGCCCGCTCCGACGCCGATTGCCTGTCCGTCGAAGGCAAAGCAGACCGAATTCGACTGCGTGTATTTGAGTGTTATCAGTGAGATGATAAGATCGCGTACAGCTTTTTCGGGAATGTTTTTGTTTTCGGTGACAATGTCCGAAAGCAGTTCTTTGCCGATTCCGAAGTTGTTTCTGCCCTGTTCGAAGGTGATGCCGAAAACCTGCTTGCGTTCTGTGGGTTCCGGGACATAATCGGGATCAATGCGGACAATGTTGTAATTGCCGCCGCGCTTGCTTTTCAGTATTTCAAGTGCTTCCGGATCATAATCCGGAGCGATGATTCCGTCGGATACTTCGCGCTTTATAAGAGTTGCGGTCGTGACATCGCATCTGTCCGAGAGTGCTATCCAGTCGCCGAAGGAGGACATGCGGTCGGTTCCCCTTGCTCTTGCATATGCGCAGGCAATCGGAGAGCTGTCAAGATCCGCAATATCATCAACAAAACAGGCTTTTTTCAGCTTTTCCGGAAGCGGAAGTCCGACCGCCGCCGACGTCGGGCTGACATGCTTGAAGGAGGTT
>CALBLD010000220.1 GCA_937895775.1 uncultured Clostridia bacterium | reverse complement strand
TCGGTCGGCGACAGTTCGCCCTGTTACGGCGACAGGATCGACCCCGACACGGTTTCGGTTACAGCGTCCGATCTGGCTGACGGCGACAGGTTGACCGATGTCCTGCTTGATCTGCCCGAATATGCGACAGATGACCGTGCTGTTACTGTCAAATCATTCAGGATACTGTCAGCCGACGGCAGGGATATGACGTCGTCGTATGACGTAAATATCGAAGAGGGCAGACTGTCGGTGCTTGCACGTCCGCTTGAAATTACCGCATCGTCGGCGGAAAAGGTGTACGACGGATTGCCGCTCGGATCGGCGGCATGGGAGATAACGGCGGGCAGTGTTGCCGAAAACAACAGGCTTTCGGTTTCTGTCAGCGGCTCGCTGACACGGGTCGGCGATGTCGAAAACACTCCGTCCGTCATGATAACCGATATGAGCGGCAGGGACGTGACCGACAGATACGATCTGAACATCGTTTGCGGAAGGCTGACTGTTACCCAAAGGGAGATAACGGTAAAGACAGGCGGTCTGACAAAGGAATATGACGGTATTCTGACTTTCTGCGACGAATGGAGCCTTGAAGAGGGTACTCTTGCCGACGGCGACAGACTGATACCCGGGGACGCACCGCGGTTTTGGCGTGCGGGCAAGTACAGGAACACCATTTCATTTGCCGTTTCAAACCGCTCGGACGAAGACGTCTCCGAATGCTATAAATTTGTGTATGATTACGGGTTTATATCAATTGCAAAGCGGAAGCTTACGGTGAGAACCGGAAGTGCGACAAAGGTGTACGACGCTGTCGCTCTGATATGTGCGGAATATAAGATAGTATCGGGTTCGCTTGTCCGCGGGGAAACTCTCTCGTTTACCGATGCATGGCAGATCGATGTCGGTACAAAACCGAATATCCCGAGCGGCTATATGGTATCGACGAACGCAAGCGGCACATTTGAGACTGTTTCGGCTTGCTATGATATCACCTATGAGGCGGGCAGTCTGACTGTTACGCCGCTTCGGGTACATATAGTCACCGGAAGCGAAAAAAAGCATTATGACGGAACTCCGCTTACATGCACAAGGTACAGCACGACTCCGCATATGCCGACAGGCGATCTGATTCATATGTTTGATGTCGCCGAGCAGACCGAGGTCGGCTCCTGCCCGAACACCTTTGTGCCGGTCGTTTATCGGAGCGGCAGAGATGTCAGTGCCAACTATGAATTTATCTTTACATACGGAACTCTGACCGTTCTACCGCCGATTCCCGGGCAAGACGGTCAGGGTGGTAACCAAGGCGGAAATCAGGGAGGAAATCAAGGAGGAAATCAGGGCGGTAACCAAGGCGGAGGCAATGGCGGCTCTGCCGATATTGATCCGTCGGTCATGAAAAAACTCGACGGTATCGATTCCGATCCGCAAAAGCTCGGATGGATAACTTCGGATACGGCAGGCAGAGCCTATCTGCGATACATGTCGTACGGCGACTATGTTCCGACAACGGGCAAGTGGCGGGATGCTCCGACCTATAACGGCGAGTTCGGTGCGAAAGTGCTTTATCTGCTCGGTGAGCTTCTCGGCGAGGGCAACGGCGCCTGCACGGCAGGCATATCTCTTATCGGAGAGCCAAGGAATATGTTCGTGTTTCCGACGATTGTATCGCCGCTGTTTGAAGCGACCGAATCGGGCATACCGTGGATAAACGGTTTTGCCGACAACGGATACGGAATTTACACATATAAGCTTACATTTATCAACTACGGCGATCTGAACCGGTTGCTTTCAATGATCGAAAAGATCGGAGAGAAAAACGAGATAGATGCGGAATACCGTGATTTTGTGTATGCAAACTATCTCGGCGTTCCGGAAAAGCACAGGGAAATGTTCGGACGTTTTGCGGCAATGTCGGGCATAGACAAAATGTCGGGCTACGATCAGATAAGGGGCGTTGCGGAATTTATCCGCGGTGCAGCCGAATATTCAAGCCGTTTCAGCTACCCGGATGACGTGGATCCGATCATATATTTCATGACCGAAGCAAAGAAGGGAATCTGCTCGCATTTTTCCTCGTCGGCTGTGCTTATGTTCAGAACGCTCGGTATCCCGGCACGTCTTGTTACCGGATATGCCGTAGATACGAACGGCGGCGAAAAAACAATCACAAGTAATGATGCACACGGATGGGTCGAGGTCTTTGTTGACGGAGTCGGCTGGATACCCGTCGAGGTCACCCCCTCGTTGTTTGATGTCGGAAATGTCGGCAATTTCGGCGACGGATATGTGGGAATGGGACGCTGGGACATAAAGATTGATTCGGGGTCGGCGACAAAGGTATTTGACGGAACACCGCTTACTCCGTCCGAGCCGAGTCTCGTCTCGGGAAAGCTTTACGACGGCGACAGGATTGTGTTTGACGGGGTAATTATATCCGGCAGGCAGCTCTACGTAGGAAAATCTTCGATCTATATAAACAAAAAACCGCGTATTGTTGACAAAAACGGCAATGATGTTACGGCTTATTACCGAATCATGATGAACGGAAAGCTGACTGTTACCACGAACGAATATGCGGAAGATGACCTCATGTATCTCGGCAACACGAAAAAACTGCCGGATATTGCCGGGATTTTCCCCGGGATTGCTGTCGGCATCGATCGGTTTAAGCTGTCGCAGAGCACGGGTAATGTAATTATAAACGGCGACAGCGTCTATGCCTTTGCGGCGGGACGGGATTTGGTCAGCCTGTCATGCGATCTGGACGGTAACGGCAGTCCCGAATATACAATTTCGCTGAACTGTACGGTCAGACGCTTTGAGGGAGTCACTGCCTCCGATATGTCTGCCGATGAGGCAATAAGAACCGGCAGTGTTGATCCGACAAATCGCACGCTTACCCGTGTCAGGGGCGATGACGGCAGGGATTACATATATCTTGCGGTCGCAATGGCTGACGCCGAAAAGCAGTTTGACGGCGAGGTGCTTTCGCGCGATCTTGCAAGGATAATTTCGGGCGCACTGCGCGACGGAGACATGATGTCGGTAAAGGGCGGCAGTTTCATCACCTATGTCGGGACTGTGCCGAATGTCTGCGGAGGAATTGCCATAACCGATAAATACGGCAACGACGTTACGCGCGACTATATCATAACGGTCTACGCGGGAGAACTTAAGGTTCTGCAGACCGAGCTTCCGGTAAAGAATAGCGGAATTACTCTTCCTGTTGACGGAAGCTGTTATCTCGGTGCGATCAAACTGTCGGATAAAGTCGGAGCATTTCCGATGCGTTTTCGCTTTGTCCCCGGAAGCGGAAAGGCGGGAATCGTCGGGAAAAGGCTTAACGGCATCGAGATCGGGGACGGAAAGCTGACGGTCATGCATGACCCGATAGACGTCAACGGAGACGGAACGCCCGAATATTTCGGCGGCAGTGTCGATCTGCCCGTCGATATTGTCGGAAACAAAAAGCCGTTTCCGACAGGTGCCGTCTGTATAGCGGCGGGAGTGCCGCTGATTGCGGCGGGACTTGCGCTTGTTCTCTTCCGCCGCCCGATAAGGGTGCGCGTCAGATCGGGGAGACGTCGCAGAAGACGTTAAAACCGAAAAAGACCCCCGGACATCTTTTCAGTAAAAAGATGTCCGGGGGGTCTTTGCAAAAATTTATGCCCGCCCGATGCATTTTTGCATCACCGAAATGATCCGGGCGGATGAAGCGGGTGATTTATGACCGTATAAAGTCCTTTCACGGCTTACTTCCCGCTGATCTCTTTTGCAAGTTCCATAATCTCAAATGCATATTTTTTCTTGCCGTTTTCGCGTATACGCTTGTAGAGAGGATAGTTGACGCTCATGCCGATCATTCCCGCAACCCCGACGATGATGCCGACCGCAAAAGAGGCGGCGGAACCGTCACCGATCTGTCCCATGGCAAGGCACATGCCTGTCCCGAAAACAAGAGCGGAGATCACACCGAGCGTGCAGGTGAAAATGTTTGCCGGGCGTTTGGCTTTTGCGTCAAGTTTGCGAAGTGCGACCACCTTTGAGTCATCATTCGGTGCGTATTCGTTGGCGAGCTGTTCTGCGTAAATTTTATCTGTGTTCATGGCTTGTTGCCTCCTTTGTTTGATGGCTCTATTATACCCTCAAAAAAGAGAGAACTCAACAACATGGATTGCGGTTTGTGTTGATTTGTATCTGCTTTTGTAAAACAGCGGCGGCAGAATTATTGCGTGACCGAAACCCCGTCCCATTCGTAAATGCGGGATATCGTTTTTTCGTCCGCCATACGGATGACAAAATTTCCGCTCAGCGTAGTCTTTCCGGCACCGTCCCGATACTGCATGAAATATCTTGATGTTATGTATCCCATGTAAAAGCGCGCGTCATAAATATTGACGCCGAGCAATTCGAGCGGTCCCTCGGCTATAATCGCATTTTTCTCAACTGCCGACCTGATAATCCCCTCGGATTCTCTGTTGTAAGACGCAAGCGCATCCGAGATTTTTCTGTAAAGCTCCGGTTTTTCGGGGAAGTTTCCGTCCGACAGACCGATGCCGCCGATTACCCGATCGATCACGGGTCGGTTTGCCGATGAAAAATAATAGTCTCCCGAGGCGACCATCGCATTTATCAGAAGCGCGCCGGTAAAGTAGCTTGATATTCTTATCGGAAACAGACATTCCGGATTTGTAATTACCGAACACATACGTGCAGTCATTCCGGCTGCCGCGGACTTGTCAAGCTGCCGCAGAACCATCTGTTCAACATAGGTTGCACTGCCTTCGATTTCTTCAATTTTACATTCGTAGGAGTATTCATACGGGAACCTCTCGCTGCGAAATTTTCTGTGTGAGAGAAGTTCTTTGTAAACAGCGGGATCAAAGCGATCGGAAAGTGAGACCAGCAACTCGTTTTCCCTCATTCTCAGAGTGAGATTTTCGGCATTGTACCGATATCTGTACAACGCTTCCGATTCGTCCGCCCAGCAGTCCCAGCCTTCGACTGTCTGATAGCCGTGGAACATCTCGTGAACGATCTTCGATGTCAGAACCGGGATGTCGGGGTTGCCTTCAACCTTCCATATCGCAATTTGTTCACCCTTGTAGGTTATCGATGTGTTTGCACAGAAATCGTCTGTTTTTTCGACGTATGCGCCGTCGAAAAAACAGCTTTTGTCATCGTATAAAGCAAACCTCAGGGGTGAAAATCCCTGCCATATCTTACCGAAATCCAATGACAAAACCGCACTTTGTATGCGGTAGTACAGCTCGTCAAGTTTCATCTGTGTGTCCTCCGATCGTTGTCTTTGCGTCATTATATCATAAATAAAGCCGTTTTTCAATCATGTCCGCTCATTTTGCCGCCAAAGAAATCCCGTCGGAGACAACTGCCTCCGACGGGATGATGAAACTTTTCTTTTTATCCTGACT
>CALBLD010000219.1 GCA_937895775.1 uncultured Clostridia bacterium | reverse complement strand
CGGGTATATAAACAAGGGGATGCCCTTTGACATGATGGCAACGCTCCCGAAAAATCTTCGGATCGAACTGTCGGAAAAGGCAATCCTCCTCTACCCGGATATTGAAGAAAAAATGGTGTCTGCAATCGACGGAACAGTAAAATATTTGTTCAGACTGCATGACGGGGAGTTTATCGAAGGCGTCGTGATGAAATACGAACACGGATATTCAATGTGTGTTTCCTCGGAAGCGGGATGTTCGATGGGCTGTAAATTCTGTGCCTCTACAATAGGCGGTAAAATCAGAAATTTATTTCCGTCGGAGATACTCGGTCAGATCATTATGGCTCAGAAGGATCTTTCGGTACGCATTTCAAACATTGTTATGATGGGCATAGGCGAGCCGCTTGACAATTACGACAATGTGATAAGATTCCTGCGGATTGTTAGTTCACCGGAATCACTTGGCATCGGGTTAAGGCATATATCCCTTTCAACATGCGGTCTTGTCGATAAAATATATCTCCTTGCAAAGGAACAGCTTCCGATAACGCTGTCGATTTCGCTTCACGCCTGCGACGATGTTACAAGGAGTTCGATTATGCCGATTAACAACTTGTGGAATATAGACTCGCTTCTTACGGCGTGTCGTGATTTCTTTGACGCGACAGGGAGACGTATATCGTTTGAGTATACCCTGATTGCGGGGAAAAATGACTCTGTCGGACAGGCATGTGAGCTGGTTGCTCTTTTAAAAAAATATCTTGAAAACAGACCGTTTCACGTTAATCTGATACCTGTTAATCCGGTTCGTGAGCGATCGTTTGCAAAATCGGGTAAAAACGCCGTAAATGCTTTTTGCCGTAAGCTTTGCGATAAAGGAATCAATGCAACGGTCAGGAGAAAACTCGGAGGAGATATAGACGCCTCCTGCGGGCAGTTAAGACATAAATATCGGGACGATGCTGTTTCCGTATAGTTGATTTTCAATTTGGAGTGTGACATATGTCGATGAATTTCTTTGGAAAAAGTGATATAGGAAAAAGCAGGCAAAGCAATCAGGATGCTTTTTCGATTGTGAAGTTCAGTTCTGACTGCGCTCTCTTTGTCGTATGCGACGGAGTTGGAGGAGCCGACGGCGGCGAAATTGCAAGTTCAATTGCGTGCGAGATTTTTATAAAAACCGTAGGTGATCTGATCTCGTCTCATTTTCCGTCCGGGAGGCTTCCCGTACCCGAAAGTACGGTCAAATTTGTGCTGACGCACGCACTCGGGAATGCACATGAGGCAATATGTGACAAAGCGCGGACAAACGAAAATCTGATTGACATGTCAACAACAATTGTCGCAATGCTTATCCTTGATAACCGCGCATATTTTCTGAATGTCGGAGACAGCAGGGCATACATGATTACCGACGAAAAAGCAGTGCAGATCACAAAGGATCATTCATATGTCCAGGATCTTATCGATCACGGAAAACTTGACCCGTCGCTTGCAAACGATCATATACACAAGAATGTTATAACGAGGTCTGTCGGTTACAGTACGAATGCTACCCCGGATCTTTATAAAATAACGCTCGATGAAAGATCAACCTGTACCTTTCTGCTTTGTACGGACGGTCTTACCAACATGGTAAGCGATTCCGATATAGTTCAGATCATAAACGGATTCGGTTCGCTTAAGTCGAAAGCCGAAAAATTGATAAACATGTCAAATGACCTCGGCGGATATGACAATATAACGGTTGTTCTTGCTTCCGTTCGTAACTGAAATAATGTGAGGGAAAGAAATTATATATGGAACCGAAATATATCGGAGAAATTTTTGACAACAGATATCTGATAAAAAAAGAGATCGGAATGGGCGGAATGTCGCTTGTTTTTCTCGCATATGACAATGCGATGAAGCGGGATGTTGCCGTGAAGGTTCTGAAGGAAGAACTTATAAACGATGCGGATGCCGTAGAACGATTTATGAATGAAGCAAAAGCCGTAACTATGCTTACTCACGAAAATATTGTGAAATGTTTTGA
>CALBLD010000218.1 GCA_937895775.1 uncultured Clostridia bacterium | reverse complement strand
AAAAACGCACGGCATTACAGTTCACCCGCGCACGAACCGACTTCGGCGGAACCGTCCTCTCTGCCGCATCACGGACAACCGGAAGACAGGCTGTTTATTTCGTTTTTGAAACGAAGCCCTCGAAAACCTCGGAAAAGCTGTCGTTCACGTCAAACGGGGGCTGATAATCGACCTCGGTCATGACAAGACATTTGTCGATCTCTGCCGAGATTTCGTCGCTTTTTCTGTTCAGCGCGTTTTCGTATCTGCGGGTGACATTGCGGTCGAAATTTATTGTGGTGACCTCTTTCATGTCGCAGAAATAGGACACCTGTTCGCCGTCGGCGTTGAAGCGGTAGGCAGTCCCTCCGTTCTTTACGAGACGTTCGCTCCCGCGCAGTGAGTTCATCGATCTGAGCACGTCGGCAAGCTCGCGGCGTTTGCCGTTCAGTCCGACCTCGCTGTCGATGTCGATCTCAAGCGCAAGTTTTGCATTTCTTATCGCCTTTGCCAGCTTTTCGCGCTCGTCCATAAGAAAAACGGCGAGATCGCAGAGCGATGTGATGCGGTCGGCATATTCGGTTGCGGGAAGTCTGTCAACCTCTTCGTCCTTTGCTTCGGGCATGACCCTGCTCTTGTAAAGGGTGGATTTTACCTTTGTCACGTTTGTGTTGTCGGATATTATCGCAATTATTTCATCGGTGTGTGAGTTGAGTCTGTTCTGAAAACGGTATGCGTCCTTGAGATTCATCTTTTTTGCTCCTTTTACAATTATATGTTGTATGCCGCGCTTATCCATTCGTAATATCTGTCGAAATCAAAGGGAGGCTGTCCCGCAAGATAGTGGTTTTTCAGCTTTTTTCCGTCGGTTTCGTATTCGATGAGGAAGAAATGCGCCTTTTCGTCGCATGCGAGCTTTCCTACCGGGAAGGCGGAAGCCGATCCGAGAGTAATTACTCCCTTTGCCGCAAGAGAGCCGTCTGTAAGGTCGGTGACCGTAAAGCTTACCTGCCTGTCGGACGGGAATTCGTTCACTCCGACGAGCGTGAGGCTCTTGTCCTTTTCCTCTCTTACCATAAGGGCAACAGGTTCCTGCGATCTCTTTATGAAGTCGAACGCTTCCTTTTTCCTGAAATAGTAATCGACGACGGCGTCCGAAAACTGCGGCCAGCAGTCAAGCAGATTCCACCAGATAAGACCGGTGCGTCTCCACTTTTCGGAGCGGAAATGTTCGATAAAATATTTGAATGCTTCCGCCTGACAATATCTGCTTTCAAGCGAAAATCGTTCGAGAGAGTCGGGCTGATCGCCGAAAAAGAGTTTTATCTGATTGCTCATCATCGGGATGCGGTAGGCGTAGGGAACATCCTTTTCGGTCTCCATGCATGCCGCATGTACCTGCCATTCGTCGTTGTCAACCGGACTCCACAGTTTGTCGGGACTTATGAATTTCTTTATCGAATCGGGGTGAGGACAGCCGTGGTAGCCTATCTCGCTCGCAAAATGTGCGGCGGCGTTTCTGTAAAAGTCGCCTTTGAAATAGTCGCGCGGTCCCCAGAGATGATCCTCGGGCAGCTTTGCGCCCGAGCGGTATGCCGCCTCGCTGATGTAAGGCGATGAGGGAAGATAATCCCGCCACGGATCCAGCCTCTTTACGACATCGGGTATGGTTTTCCTCGTAACGGTGTTCCTGCCGGGATCGTCCGGCAGTGCGCGGCACCAGTATGCAAACGCAAGATCGCACTCGTTGTCGCCCGCCCAGAGTGCAAGCGACGGGTGGATGCGGAGCCTGCGAACCACCGATTCGACCTCTTTTGCCAGTCGGACGGCGAAGGAGGGGTCAAGCGGATATTTTTCACAGCCCATGGCAAAGTCCTGCCAGACCATTATGCCGTGCCTGTCGCAGTAATCGAAGAATTCCTCAGATTCGTAGACGTTTCCGCCCCAACAGCGCACACAGTTGCAGTTAGATTCGTAAAGCAGATCGAGCGCTTTTCCCAGCCTTTCCCGATCCCGTGAATGAAACGCGTCGAGCGGAACCCAGTTCGTTCCGCGTGCGTAGAACCTTGCACCGTTTACGTAAAAGCAGAACTCGCCGCTTCCGTTGTCGTCCGTCGTGTCGGTCTTTACGAGCTTTACCGTCCGCACGCCGAAATCAAATTCTTTGCTGTCAACAGGCTCTCCTTTGTAAGAAAGGACCACCTTTACACGGTAGAGCGGCTGATCGCCCATGTCGCGCGGCCACCAGACAAGCGGATCCCAAAGATCGAATTCCGCACCGCCGCAATTGTGCCACAGCCTGTCAAGATGATACGAGAAGGAGCTGTCTTTACAGCTTCCGCTTATACTCAGTGAATAATCGGTTGAATAATCGCCCGAAAGGGTAGCCTCATAGCTCAGAAAAAGACGCGCACGGTTCTTTTCAAGCGAAAAAGTCTGAAGATAAACGTCGTCTATCCTGTCCGCTTTTTTAACGTACAGGTAAACGCTCTTCCAGAGCCCGCCCGAAATGATCCGCGGACAGATGTCCCATCCGTAGGAGTGGGCGGCTTTTCTGACCTGCAATGAGCCGGCATTGTATTTCATGGAGGTAAAAACGCCCATATTTTCGCCGTAATTTCTTGCGGCGATCACCGACGGCGTTATATGCACCACAAGCTCGTTTGTGCCTTCCCTTATCGCCGCCGCTTCAAATTCGTGCTCAATGAGCATGTTATCCGACGAGCCGATCAGCCGACCGTTCAGGTAGATATCGGCAAAGGTGTCGATGCCCTCAAACCTGAGCGTCGGTGTGCCGTCTGCTTCCTTTTTGTAATCGAAATTGCGCACATACCAGAGATGGCGGTTTTCAAGCTTCTGAAGTTCAAGAACATTCGTCCCGAAGAACGGGTCGTCGATCAGACCGTCCCGTAGCATATCGAGCTCAAAGTTTCCCGGCACGCTTCCGTCTATCGGTCCGATATTCAGGCGTGACAGCGAATTCTCGTCGCAAAGCTCTTTCGCAAAAGCTTTGCAAAACCGATTTTCGGCGATGTACAAACGCCATGTTCCGTCAAGGCTTGTCATTTTGTTGTGTAAGGTCATGGTTGGG
>CALBLD010000217.1 GCA_937895775.1 uncultured Clostridia bacterium | reverse complement strand
GCCGGGATTAAAAAAAGGGGAAAACCCGCCGGAAACAACCAGGGAAAAGCCGACGACCACAACTACGGCAAAACCGCCGATGACAACAACCACAACAAAGCCGCGTACAACGACAACTGCTCCGGATCCCGTTGATCCGAGAGTCGAAAACCCGGGGAGTGTTACCATGCCTGAATATAAAAACCCGCTTATCACCGTTACAACCGAAAATGCATGGCAGGGCTACGGTGTCGGTGACCCGTTTGTAATGAGATGGAACGGACGATATTATCTCTATAATTCGACCAAGGACGGACAGATCGGCATACAGTGCTGGACTTCCGATGACCTTGTCATCTGGAGATATGTCGGTCTCTGTGCGACCGAGGATCTTACAAAGACCGCATATGCCCCCGAGGTGACCTATTATAACGGTAAGTTCTATATGTATACGTCTCCCTCCGGAAACGGACACTATGTCCTTGAAAGCGATTCGCCCACAGGACCGTTCAGATCGATAACCGGTAACTGGGGACATTCAATCGACGGTCACGTGTTCATAGACGATGACGGAAAATGGTATTTCTACAGTGCCGACGGATCCGGAATCAAGTGCTATAATATGTCCTCTCCGAAGGATGTGTCAAGGATCGGCAGAACGGTAACGCCCAATATAAACGGAAACTGGACCGAGGGACCGATGGTTATAAAATATGACGGTAAGTATTACATAACCTATACCGGAAACCATGTCTGGAGTAAAGGGTACCGTATAAACTATGCGGTGGGAGATAGCTGCACATCATTCTCCGAGCTTTCGAATAATCCGCTTCTCGTAAGTACTTCGTCGGCGGTTTACGGAATCGGACACAGCTCAACCGTAATGGGTCCGAATATGGACAGCTATTATATAGTCTATCACTCAATAGCCGGCGGAACTCCGAAACGTGAAATGCGTATCGACCGTATCGTTTTCAACGGAAAATATATGGAGGTACTCGGACCTTCGACGGTATATGCGCAAAAACCCGAGATGCCCGATGTTTATTCGTATTTCGGAACCGGAGCCGATCTCTCGGCATGGAATCTGAAATCGGCTCAGCTTTCGGGTAACGGAATACTGATATCAAACGGCGGCAGAGTCGTTACCAAAAAGACTTTCGGCAATTATTATACCGCAGAGTGCAACTTCATGAAGGTCGGCAGCAGAGCGGGTATAATATTCAGCTATAATAACGACAGTAATTACGGAACCGCAATCTTTGACCGATCGGCACAGACGCTTGTCGTGACCTTCGTCGTCAACGGCGAAAAATACGAGTATACTGCGCCACTGACCAAGAGTTTCGGTGAGAATGTCAATTTTGACAGCCTCCAGCTTCTTACGGTGAAGAAAAACGGGTCGAGATTTACATTTTATGTGAACAACCGTGAACTGTGCTCGCATAACAGCTCGCTCGGCGGAGGAAGCTTCGGAGCGATGTCGGAGAGCGGTGAGACTGAGGTCGGGTTTACCGCAATAACCGGTAATGTAAATCAGTCGTCAATCAGAGATTTCTATAAACCGATCTCGGGCAGACTTCAGGCGACGACGTGCAGAGAAAATGACTATCCGACCGAAAGCGGCGGCGAAAGAGAGCTCCTGACAGTGAGAAGCGGTTCGGTTTATAATTACCGCGTAAAAGTCGGTGCGACAGGCGGATACGACCTGACGGTAAAATATAAATCGACCTCGGAGACTGTTCTGAGAATATATCAGAACAGAAAGAAGGTTGCCGATATTACGTTACCGTCAACGGGCGGCAAGCTTTCGACCGTGACCTTCAGAAATCTGAGTCTTGCGGGCGGGTATTCGGCAATTTCGTTTGAATG
>CALBLD010000216.1 GCA_937895775.1 uncultured Clostridia bacterium | reverse complement strand
GATTATAGCATACAAGATTTGGTTTGTCAAGAGGTTTCGAAAATATTTGCAAAAAAACTCTTGACAACTCGTGAAGCATATTGTATAATTACGGAATAAAAATGGAGTATTGTTTGAAGATTCTGTGAAACGGCGGGGTAGGGTGATTTTCGTTGTATACAAAAAAGGATGTATTTGATTTTGTCAGAGAAGAGGGCGTGAAATTTATACGTCTTGCTTTTTGCGACCTGAACGGTAATCAGAAAAATATATCAATAATGCCCGATGAGCTTGAAAGGGCGTTTGCCGACGGAATATCATTTGATGCGTCCGCGGTACACGGGTTCGGAGACGAGGTCGGCTCGGATCTGTTCCTGTCGCCGGTTCCTTCAACGCTTAATATTCTCCCGTGGAGACCCTCGCAGGGCAAGGTAGTGAAGATGTTCTGCTTCGTGAAAACTCCGGACGGAAACAATTTCCCGAAAGACCCGCGCTATGTTCTTTCCAAAGCCGTTGATAGGGCAAACGGCATGGGAATCAATGTAAAAATCGGATCCGAATATGAGTTTTATCTTTTTAAGACGGATGAAAACGGTTGCCCGACCAAAATTCCGTTTGACAATGCGGGATATATGGATGTTGCTCCGGATGACAAAGGCGAAAATATACGTCGGGAAATCTGTCTTTCACTTGTTGATATGGGCATATACCCGGAAAGTTCACATCATGAAGAGGGACCCGGGCAGAATGAGATCGATTTCAGGTACAACGATCCGATGGCTGCTGCCGATGATGCAATGAACTTTCTTTCTGTCGTTAAAACAGCCGCGCAGAGAAACGGACTCTATGCCGATTTTTCGCCGAAGCCTCTTGAAGACAAGAGCGGAAACGGGTTACATATAAATATGTCTGTCGAATCCGATGATAAGAGTGACCTGTCGGGATTCTTTATGGCAGGTATTCTTTCGCATATATGCGAAATAACCGCTTTTCTGAACAGAACCGAAGAGTCGTACAAGCGTCTCGGAAAAATGAAGGCTCCCGGATATGTCACATGGTCGGCAGAGACCCGCTCGCAGCTTATACGTATTCCCGCCGCAAAAGGAACAGCCCGTAGGATTGAGCTGAGATCGCCGGATCCGTCCGCGAATGTGTATCTTGCTTACGCACTTCTGATTTACGCCGGTATTGACGGAATAGAAAAGAGACTTGATCCTCCGGATCCCGTGAACGTCAATCTCTATTCTGCCGACAGATCTTTAACCGATACGCTTGAAAGTGTTCCGCATAGTCTTGACGAAGCGAAGCAAATTGCTTTGAACAGCAGATGGCTTGCGTCTGTTCTGGATGACGTGGCTTCGTTTATTGACCGATAACGGAGGCATTGTATGATAGGCTCCGGAAAAGCGGTTAAAAGTATGCTGCTTGTGTCACCGACCGGTCAGATGTATGAACACATATGCGAGCTTCTTCCGAACGATGAGTTTGATCCGATAGTCAATGTAAGCAGTGCCGGAGAAGCAAGAAGACTTCTTTCATCGACCGACTTTGATCTGCTTGTTGTCAATGCACCTCTCACCGATGAGTTCGGTGTCGATTTTGTACAGAATTATGTCGAGACTCCGATAGGTATACTATTTCTGTGTAAGAGTGATATTTACGATCAGGTCAGCGCGAGACTTGAGGATTTCGGGGTGCTTACCCTGCCTAAACCGATCAATCGGCAAATATTGTTTACCGCGATAAAGCTTGCAGCCGCAGTCCATGCAAGACTTGGGCTTTTTGAAGAAAAAAACAGAACCCTGCGTGAAAAAATGGCGGATATACGTGTTGTTGACAGAGCAAAGTGGCTTCTGATCGGCAACCTCAATATGACCGAAAATGACGCTCATTATTATATAGAAAAGCAGGCAATGAATTCGAGACTGTCACGTCGTGAAGTTGCCGAACACATTATCAGAACCTATGATAAGTAAATAGCGGACAATGGCGTCCGACAACCACGGGATGTATCCTGTGTTTTGTCGTACGCTTTTTTTGGGGATCAGATACATTTATAATCATTATATTCAAATTTTTTCAATAAATTCGGAGGTTAAAATGAAACAGACAAAGTATATTTTTGTTACAGGCGGTGTGGTATCGGGACTCGGGAAGGGAATAACGGCAGCGTCTCTCGGCAGACTCCTGAAATCACGCGGGCTGAAGATAGCCGCACAGAAACTTGATCCTTACATAAATGTTGATCCGGGGACAATGAGTCCGTATCAGCACGGGGAGGTATATGTAACAGAGGACGGCGCCGAGACAGACCTTGATCTCGGTCACTATGAGCGGTTTATCGATGAAAATCTGAATAAATATTCAAATCTTACAACCGGTAAAGTATACTGGAACGTGCTTCGCAAGGAAAGACGCGGAGAATATCTCGGATCGACCGTGCAGGTTATCCCGCATATAACCAATGAAATAAAGGAGTTTGTTTATTCGGTCGGCAAAAAGACCAATGCCGACGTCGTAATTACGGAAATAGGCGGTACAATAGGTGATATTGAATCGCAACCGTTTATTGAAGCCGCACGTCAGGTGTCGCTTGAAGTCGGAAGAGAAAACAGCCTGTTCATTCATGTAACACTTGTTCCGTTCCTTCACGGATCGGACGAACACAAATCCAAGCCCACACAGCATTCGGTAAAAGAGCTGCAGGGTATGGGTATAAACCCGAATATAATTATACTCCGCTGCGACGAGCCTCTTGAGGAGCCGATATTCAGAAAAATATCAATGTTCTGCAATGTAAAGCCTGATTGCGTAATTGAAAATATAACTCTTCCCGAGCTTTATGAA
>CALBLD010000215.1 GCA_937895775.1 uncultured Clostridia bacterium | reverse complement strand
TGATCTGAAACGGCTGTTTATTTCGGGTGCTGTCGTTCTGCTTTCCTGCCTTGTAACCTTCATGACGACATATAACGTCATGCAGAACAGGCATCGGACCGAGATCGCAGGACTTGTCGAAAAATATAAAGATGCCGAAAAGACGGATGAAACGCTCGAATATATGAAGGCAATCGTCGGCAGTTATTTCTACGGGCAGTCGATCGAATGGGGCGAAACCGAGTCGGAGGATGCCGCATACCGTGCGTACGCCGCGGCTCTGAACGATAAATATACCGAATATATGAGTCCGGACGAATATAAGAGCTGGACCGACAAAATGAACGGCAACCTTGTCGGAATCGGCGTTATGGTTGCGTATGACAGCACAAAAACGCAGATTACCGTGATTGCGTCCTTTCCCGGCTCTCCTGCCGAAAACGCGGGACTTCGCAAAGGGGATATTATAACGGCGGTTGACGGCAAAAAAGTAAGTGAGATAGGATATCAGGGTGCCGTTGATGCAATAAAAGGCGAAAGCGGAACAACGGTCAGGCTGACCGTGAGCCGTGACGGAGCCGAACATGTCAGTGAAATCGAACGAAAAGCGGTCAGAACCCTTTCGGTTCTTTCAAAACTGCTTGAAAACGGCAGAACGGGACTTGTTTCGATCATTCAATTCGATGAAACGACACCCGAACAGTTTCAAAATGCAGTTGAATCGCTTGTAAAAGCGGGAGCAACCGAGCTTATCTTTGATCTGCGCGATAACCCGGGCGGAGACCTCGAAAGCGTGCTTTCGGTTCTGTCCTACATTTTGCCGAAGGATTCGACACTGATACGGATAATTTCCAAGGACGGAGAGGTACAGACGAGAGAGAGCGACTCCGAGCATACGCTTGATATGCCGATGGCAGTCCTTACGAACGGATCAACCGCATCGGCGGCAGAACTGTTTACGTCATGTCTGCATGATTATGAAAAGGTAACCGTCGTCGGAACAAAGACCTACGGTAAAGGTTGTATGCAGTCGCTTTTCCCGCTTCCGAACGGCGGAGCATTTAAAGTCACGACAAGAATGTATGAGCCGCCGAAAAGCGGTAGCTATCACGGAAAGGGCATTTCGCCGGACGTCTCCGAAGAAGCATCCGAGATACTTAAAAAGAGCAATCTGCTCCTGATAGACGAAAAGGACGATAACCAATTGCAGGCGGCAATTTCCGCACTGATCAATAATAAATAACAATAGTTAAGGGAGATATTTCAGAAATGGCACAGATTACAGTAACTAAAGAAGGTCTTGAAAAACTCAACAGTGAGCTTGATTATCTGAAAAATGTCAAACGTATAGAGGTTAAAGAGGCACTGAGAATCGCAAGAGGCTTCGGAGATTTGTCCGAGAACAGCGAGTATGACGAGGCAAAGGATGAGCAGGCGAAGGTTGAATCAAGAATCAGTGAGCTTGAAGACAAGGTGTTTGAAAATACAGTCAGAGGAGGCAAAAGAAAAAGAATTACAAAAAGAAGCAATTAAGT
>CALBLD010000214.1 GCA_937895775.1 uncultured Clostridia bacterium | reverse complement strand
AACTCCGACACTGCCCGAAAAGATATTGCCTCACAATAAACAGAAAAAATATATTATTGACGCGACCGAATATGCGGATTTTCTTTCGGCACTCGGCGTCTGCGACGAAAAGGGAAATGTCTTTGATAAAAAACGCTCCAAATACCGCCAGCTCAACAGATTTGTCGAGCTGCTTGACGATGTGTACGAAAAACTTCCGCAGACCGGAAGACTGACAGTCTGCGATCTGTGCTGCGGAAAGAGCTATCTCACATTTGCGGTGTTCATTTATCTGAAAAGGATAAAGGGAAGAGACGTGACAATGTACGGCGTCGATCTCAAATCGGATGTTATCGCCTATTGCGCCGGAGTTGCCGAAAAGCTCGGACTCTGCGATATGCATTTTCTGTGTGAAGATATATCCGGCTTCGACCCCGGATGCGCAGTGGATATGGTGATATCGCTCCATGCCTGCGATGTTGCGACCGATATCGTGCTTGCCTATGCGATGAAGCATAAGGCAAGGCTGATACTGTCAACGCCATGCTGTCATCATGAGATGTTTCACCAGCTCGGCGACCGACCGCTTGAGCCTCTGATGAAACATTCTATCCTGAAGCAGAAATTTGCCGATGCGCTCACTGATTCGATGCGTGCGCTGATGCTGGAGGCAAACGGATATAAGACCGAGGCGATCGAGCTTATCGATCCCGACGAGACGCCGAAAAACGTGATGCTCCGCGCCGTGTACACCGGAAGGAAAGACCCGGGTGCCGCAGAAGAATATGAACGCACGGCACAGTATTTCGGAATATCACCGACTCTCGCAAGGCTTATGAAAAATAACGGCGACATGCCGTTGAAATAAAAAGAAATGAGGATACAGATATGAATAAGATCAGAATCGGAATTATCGGATGCGGAGGAATCGCAAACGGTAAGCATATGCCGTCACTGAAGCACCTTGACAATGTCGAGATGGTTGCCTTCTGCGATATTATCGAGGAAAGAGCCGTAAAGGCGAAGAATCAGTACGGAAGTGCCGACGCAAAGGTTTATACCGATTATAAGGAGCTTCTTGCCGACAAATCGATAAATGTCGTGCATGTGTGTACTCCGAACCGCTCGCACAGCTTTATTACGGTCGATGCTCTTGAAGCGGGTAAGGATGTAATGTGCGAAAAGCCGATGGCGATCAATTCGGTTGAAGCAAAGAAAATGCTTGATGCCGCAGAACGTACAGGCAGACTGCTGACGATCGGTTATCAGAGCAGACAGAGAGCCGATTCCCGTTATCTGAAGCATGAAGTTGAAGAGGGAACCCTCGGCGATATCTATTTCGCAAAGGCAACCGCAATACGCCGCCGTCAGGTTCCGACATGGGGCGTGTTCATGAACGAGTACGAGCAGGGCGGCGGTCCGCTTATCGATATAGGAACTCACGCTCTTGACCTGACGCTTTGGATGATGAATAATTACAAGCCGAAGATGTGCATGGGAACTACATATCATAAGCTCGGAAAACTTCCCGCCGATCTTCAGGGCAACGCATGGGGCGCATGGGATCCCGAGAAGATGACCGTCGAGGATTCGGCGTTCGGATTTGTCGTAATGGAAAACGGAGCAACGATCATTCTTGAATCGTCGTGGGCACTCAACTATGCCGATCCCCGTGAGGCTGTGACCACACTCTGCGGAACGCTCGGCGGTGCCGATATGAACGACGGACTTCGCTTCAACGGCGTAAAGGGCGGCAGAATGTATATGACGAAGGTTAATATGACAACCGGCGGAGCCGCATTCTATGACGGCAACGGAAACGAGGACATGTCGGTTATCGAGGCAAGACAGTGGATCGATGCGGTAATAAATCGCACAAAGCCGTGCGTGCTTCCCGAGCAGGCATACTGCGTTACAAGAATACTTGAGGGTATTTACGAGTCGTCGAGAACAGGCAAAGCCTTCTATTTTAACGAACAGTAATAAAATCATCCCCGACAGAGTCCCTGTCGGGGATGATTTTTCGTGTAGTCTGTCAGCCGAACCTTACGCAGAGCAGAAATGCGACCTGCAAAACAAAAAGAATCGGGACGGTTACGTAAAATTTTGCGTGGCGGACCTTGTGCCTGAATATCAGCATGCCGAGCAGTGCGCCGGCACTGCCGCCGATGAAGGCGGATATAAGAAGCCAGAGTTCGGGGATGCGCCGCTTTTTTCTGACGGCATGCAGCTTGTCGATTCCGAACATGATGAAAGCCGCAGTTCCGGCAACCGAAAACCAGATGATTGCCGGCTTGAAATAAGGAGAAAATATCTTTGCCTGAAAATGTACGACGGCAGCCGCATCGGTCTGCATTCCTTTGATGTAGTCGAGCGGGGATTTTTCGGCATGGATTATGCAAAGAACCGTAAAGACAAGTCCGCAAAGTACGAGGATGGCATACGTCAGCCCGCGGAGGAACTGTTTGTTTCGCTGATGATGGATTATGTGTCCGATCAGTGCGCCGAGCGCTCCGCCGAGAAGCGCAACAAGCAGGAATATCGGAAAAGGATAGCGCGCTTTGCCGTGCGCGGCACGGTTTTCGTCCTCACCGCACAGGATAAATGCAAGGACGTTTGTAAACATAAGCCAGATAACGACAAAAAGCAGTCGTTCTCCGAGAAAACTGCCGGATAATCTGAAAAAAGCCATAACTTTCAAACCTTTCTGATATTTCTTGCTCTATTTTATCATACGGCGATCCGGATGTCAATGATTTCCGACATTCTTTATTAATAAAAGATTTACAAGATCGGTTTTTGTCGAAGTCAAAATCTATTGCATATTTGAAAAAAATGTGGTAAAATATCATAAAGAAAACAGTCGGAGAGGATGTGCCGCGGGTAATGGATAATCAGACAATGGACAACGATTACTATTCGGATGGTGATGTAAAACCGAAAAGCAAGGTCGGGAAGGTGTTCAGATATGTCGGACTTGCACTGATAGTGCTGGTGTACGGACTGATAATGTTCCGGATATTCATAAAATCCGATCCGAAAGAGGCAAAAAGCTTTATATGGACAGATAAGTCTGTTGCCGCATATGAAAATAATAAGGACGGTTTCGATGCGTTTTCGCAGAAGATATGTACCTATCAGAGGCAGATCGGCGAAGACGAGAACGGAATACCGCAGTATGAGACAGTGACCTATAACGATATCACTTCCGACGGAACCTTCCGTGTAAGCAATATGATTTACGTCAGGACAACAAAAGAGCTTATCGTTACCGTAAGATACAACAGAACGGCGGTTGAGGCATTGAAGGATGTCTACGGTTTTGAAACCGTTCCGCAGGGTGAGCTTTTCTTTTTCGCGCTTGACGGCGTGGGGGCGAGCGGGGATGATTATGCAACCGATTACAGCTATACTTCCTTTTCGAAATTCACCTATGAATACCGCAGACTTGTCTTCTCGGATGTCGAATTGCCCGAGAAAAGCGCGCTTTATCTGAATGTTTATTACGTCGGCGATGTAAGGCTTGATTCTCCGCTTGAGTTTTACCCGGATAAAAAAGAGAAGGGACTGTCGGTAAAGCTTACTCTTCCGATATATGATCCCTACATAGGCGT
>CALBLD010000213.1 GCA_937895775.1 uncultured Clostridia bacterium | reverse complement strand
TGGAAACAGCGGCATAGACCTTTGAGAAAAGAATCGCCTCTATCTCACCCATCCGATCCTCTATTGTCACAAAAACAACGGGATCCCCGTTCTTTGAAGTCTTTTTCACTATTCCGGTAACAACGCCCGCTACGGTAACGCTTTGTTTTTCGGCAATAGTGCCGAAATCGTCCGAATCTTTGTCAAACGAGCCTCGTATAAGCGAGACGGGAGTAATACTAAGTCTGCTCAGACAGTTCCTGTAATCGTCAAGAAGGCTTCCGGAAAGATAAACACCAATATTCGCCTTCTCCAACAGGAGTTTTTGTGATGCGGAAAGATCGGGAACATCAGGATATTCGTAGCCAAACTCCTTCTCTGTCGAAGAATCAGAAAAAATATCGAGCTGACCGTCACTCGCCCTTTTATAATCCGCAAGCGCTCCGGCTACGACTGCATCCGACGCAACAATAAGTTTTCCTCTGCTTACGCCGAGTGAGTCAAAAGCACCCACACTGACAAGTGCGTATGCCTGCATTTTTGACAACTCTTTCTCGACCATACGTCTGCAGAAATCGGCATAAGACGTAAACGGTCTTTTGCCGCGTTCGGCAATTATTTTTTCCACAAAGCCGTCACCAACCGATTTAATCCCGGACAACCCGTATCTGACGCTACCGCCCGATGCGGTAAACCTGCCGAAGCTTTCGTTTATATCCGGCGGCAGGACTTTTATTGCCATCGACTGACACTCCGAAACGTACTCCGCCGTTTTGACAGAGTCGCCCGAAACCGAACTCATAAGTGCCGCCATAAACTGTGCGGGATAATGAGCCTTAAGATAGGCGGTTCGGTATGTCACCACGGAATACGCGGCGGCATGGCTTTTATTGAATGCATATTTTGCAAAACCGGCCATTTCATCGAAAAGATCATTTGCGTCTTTTTCATCAATGAAATTCTTTTTCGCTCCTTCAACAAAGGCGACTCTTTCCGCTTCGAGCAGTTCGCCCTTCTTTTTTGACATCGCTTTTCTGACAACATCCGCCCGCCCGTAAGAAAATCCGGCGACCTTGCGGCATATCTGCATTACCTGTTCCTGATATATTATACACCCGCATGTACTGTCAAGTATTTCGGCAAGCACCGGTATTTTGTACGATATCAACGAACGGTCGGCGCGGTTTGCCATAAACCTCGGTATCGAATCCATCGGACCCGGTCGGTACAAAGCGATAGCCACCATGATATCCTCAAGACAAACAGGCTTCATATTTGAGAGCATACGTTTCATTCCCGCCGACTCAAGCTGAAACACTCCGTCGGTTTTCCCGGATGCTATCAGTGCAAACGTCGGCATATCATCTGTTGGCAGATTCTCAACCGAAAAACCGCTCTCCGATTTTTTTATCTGTGCTTCCGCATCCGCAATAATGGTCAGATAGCGAAGTGCCAGAAAATCGAATTTGAGAAGTCCGATTTTCGCAACGGTATCCATATCATATTGCGTTACGGTCGTCGAACCGTTGACAGACAGCGGCAGATATTTATAAACCGGTTCTTTCGTTATGACCACACCCGCTGCGTGTGTGGAAGCATGACGCGGCATTCCTTCAAGCTTTTTCGATATATCTATAAGTTTTCTTGCCGCGCTGTCGTTATCATATATGTTTTTGAACGATTCGACAGATTCAAGCGTACTGTCGAGAGTGACTCCTCCTGTCTGGGGAATCATTTTTGCAATTTCGTCAACAGCGTTATACGGCATACCGAGTGCTCTGCCGACATCTCTGACAACAGCGCGTGCAGCCATTGTTCCGAAAGTCACAATCTGTGCAACATGGTCGTGACCGTATTTTTCTCTGACATACGAAATAACCTCATCGCGTCTGTTATAACAGAAATCGGTATCAAAATCAGGCATTGATACACGTTCGGGATTGAGGAAACGTTCGAAAAGAAGGTTATATTTTATTGAATCAATCTCGGTTATACCTATGAGATATGCTATAAGCGAACCGGCTCCGGAACCACGACCGGGACCGACCGGAATCCCGTGTTCCTTTGCATATTTTATAAAGTCCCACACGATAAGGTAATACTGCTCATAGCCCATCTTGCCTATAATAAGCAGTTCATATATCATGCGTGATTTATAATCATCATAGGTGTGATTATCGTCAAATGTTATTCTGCCGTCTGCGATTTTGCTGTCAAGACCGTCTTTGGCAAGCTTTTGAAGAAACGCCTTCGGAGTCATCCCGCCTTCTATCGGATAATCGGGAAGAACAGTCTTTCCGAACGTAAATCCAAAATCGCACATTTCGGCAATTTTCACTGTATTGGCGATTGCATCCTTGTACTTTCCGAACAGTCTCTGCATCTCTTCGGACGATTTGAAATAAAATTCATCGGTATCGAATCCGAACGGTTTACCTTCGGTAACCGTTCTGCCGGTCTGTATACAGAGAAGCACCTCTTGTATATCGGCATCCGATTTTGCGAGATAATGCACGTCATTGGTTGCAACAAGCGGAATATCGAATTTTTCGGAAATCTCCGCAAGTACGGAGTTCACCTTTTGCTGTTCGGGAATACCGTGATCCTGCAATTCAAGATAAAACCTGTCCTTGCCGAAAATATCGCGCAGAGTTACCGCAAAATTTTCCGCCTCACGGATATCGTCAATCACTATCGAACGTGCAATGCGCCCGGAAAGACACGCCGACAGGCAGATAAGTCCCTCCGAATGTTCGGAAAGCAGTTTCAGATCAATTCTCGGTTTTACATAAAATCCGTCCGTGAACGATTCAGACA
>CALBLD010000212.1 GCA_937895775.1 uncultured Clostridia bacterium | reverse complement strand
ACCGCTTGTCGGTTGCGATGTGTTTTATATGATAACACATCATTTGAAAGGTAATAAATATATGTCAAAATATACAGAAAAAACAAAATCTCAAAGTCTTCCGGCTATAATTTTACGTGAAAGTGTTGCTTTTCCGTCAATACCGCTGAAGATAGAACTTAAAGATCGTAAATCAATAAATGCGATCGACGCGCATGTTGACGACTGCGTTTTTCTCGCGATAACATTGCAGCAGTATCACGATGACGAAACCGCTGCAATAACATCGAAAAGCGAACTACTGCCGGTAGGAATTGTTGCGAAAATAAAGGATGTTTCACAGCAGGATGATTCGCTTGGTATAGTTGTCGGATTTGATTGTCTTTGCCGGGCGCAACTGCTTTCGTTCAATTGCGGATCACGCTATGACAGCGTATCGGTGATGTGCAAAACCGTTACGGTTGACCCGAAGCTTCCCGAAATTTCCAGGCTGCGAGGAGAGGTGTCGGATCTCCTGGATGAATTCATACGCAATACTCCTAATTTTGCAAAGGAAATCGCCGAGGCAATAAAGGAGACCGAGAACCCCGGTCAGCTTGCCGATATTATCGCCGGAACTATATTTGTTAAAAACGAACACAAACAAAAGATTCTTGCGGAATTTGATCCTGTACGAAGGCTGGAGCTTGCCGTTGATTTTTTTGACGACGAAATATCTATAATACGCAGCGGCATGGAACTTCATAAGAAAACAAGGGCGAGAATTGAAGAAAATCAGCGTGAATATTATCTTCGTGAACAACTGCGGGTTATAAAAGAAGAACTCGGTGAGGACGAAGAAAGCGATGATGACGTATACGAACTTGTCAGTAAAATAACAAAAAGCGCAATGCCGGATGATGTACGCGAAAAGCTGCTTAAGGAGACGAGAAAACTTTCAAAGCTTCCTTTTGCCTCTCCGGAATCAAATGTAATAAGGTCGTATGTTGAAACCTGTCTTGAACTACCGTTCGGAAAAAAGACTGCCGACCGTACCGATATTGATGCGGCAGCGCGCATACTTGAAAAAGATCACGACGGAATGTCTGACGTAAAAGAGCGTATACTTGAATTTGTTGCTGTTAAAAAACTTTCTGACGGCAACAAGAATCAGATTCTTTGTCTTGTCGGAGCCCCCGGAGTCGGAAAAACTTCGGTCGCTTCGTCGATAGCGAAGGCATTGAAACGCAAATATGTGCGTGTATCTCTCGGCGGAATACGTGACGAGGCAGACATAAGGGGACACCGCAAAACATACATCGGCGCAATGCCCGGAAGAATTATCAATGCGCTCATTGAAGCGGACAGCTCCAATCCGCTTATTCTTCTCGATGAAATAGATAAAATTACCCGGGACGCACACGGCGATCCTGCTTCTGCGCTTCTTGAAGTACTTGACCCGGATCAGAACAGGACATTCAGAGATCATTTTATCGAGATACCGTTTGATCTGTCAGATTGCCTGTTTATTGCAACGGCGAATACACTTGATACTATTCCGAGACCGCTTCTTGACCGCATGGAAGTTATCGAGATGAAATCCTATTCCCGTACCGAAAAATTGTCGATAGCGAAAAATCACCTCGTCGGCAAACAGCTTGAAAAGCACGGAATGAACCGTCGCATGTTGAAAATCGATGATGATGCTCTCTATGAAGTTATCGATCACTATACAAAAGAGGCGGGGGTACGTAACCTGGAAAGATCAATTGCAACAATCTGTCGTAAGGTTGCTCTTAAGCTTGTTGAGAACCCCGATCTGCAGCGTGTACGTGTCAGAAAAGCCGATGTTGCGGCTTATCTCGGACCTGAAAAAATATTGGATGAGAAGATTTCGGAATTTGATGAAACCGGTGTTGTGAACGGACTTGCGTACACCGATGCCGGAGGCGACATGCTTAAGGTTGAGGCTGTTTCGATGGATGGCACGGGTAAGCTTGAGCTTACCGGATCGCTCGGTGACGTCATGGTCGAATCGGCAAAAATTGCGCTCTCTGTTATACGTACAAGAGCAAAATCGCTTGGTATTGCCGCCGATTTTTACAAAACAAAGGATATACATATACATTTTCCCGAGGGTGCCGTTCCGAAGGACGGACCAAGTGCCGGCGTAACCGTCGTTACTGCACTTGCCTCTGAACTTTCCGGAATACCCGTCCGTCGTGATGTGGCGATGACCGGAGAAATCACTCTCCACGGTAAAGTCCTTCCGATAGGAGGATTAAGAGAAAAAACGATGGCAGCTTATAAAGCCGGTATATCGTGCGTGCTGATTCCCGACGATAACAGACAGGATTACGAAAGACTCGATGATTATATCAAAAGCGGTATGAGGTTTATTTTCTGCAAGACCGTGGACGATGTGTTGAAGGTTTCGCTCGTTCGTCTGCCGTCTGATAAGGGCGATGCCGCAAACGGCAATTTGTTTGCTGAAGGTCAATATATAGACGCAGTTGACCGTCTGAAGAAAAGGAATGTTATCAGTGACAGTGAATTTTGTAAAAACCAATCTTAAAATCACAGCGGGACTTATAAGCCAGTTTCCGGGTGATAATAAATTGCAGCTTGCTTTATCCGGAAGGTCAAATGTCGGAAAGAGCTCTCTGATAAACAGTCTCATAGGTCGTAAATCGCTTGCACGCGTAAGCTCAAACCCGGGGAAAACCGTAACAGTCAACTTTTATGAAGTAGATGATTCGTTTTATCTTGTTGATCTGCCGGGATACGGATTTGCAAGAAGAAGTGCGGGGGAACAGGAAAAATGGTCGGGACTTGTCAACGGATATTTTGACCTTGCACAGAAGAAAGGAAAAATATGCGGCGTGCTTCAGCTTGTCGATTTGAAGGTCGGCCCTACCGACGACGATATGTTGATGCTTGATTATCTGGCAAAAACCGGGATTCCGTTTTTTGTTGTTGCAACAAAAACAGATAAGCTGAATAAAACAGACCGAGTAAAGGCTCTTGAAAAGCTGTACTCAACCCCCGGACTGAAAAACATACACATTATCTCTTTCTCGGCATTGAACGGAGAGGGAAAAGATGAAATCCGTTCCGAAATAATCCATATGACGGATATGTTCGGATAAGAAAAGGAACTAAGAAATGCTTCACAAAAACTACGGAATTAACGAAAACGGACACCTGACACTGTGCGGTGCCGATACAGTCATGCTTGCAAAAAAATACGGAACTCCACTTTATCTTATGGACGAAACTCTTGTCAGGGAACGTATGCGCATGTACAGAAAAGCAACAGAAAAATATTTCGGAAACGGAAGCGGCATACATTATGCGAGTAAAGCACTCTCATGTAAGGAAATGTACAGAATTGCTGCGGATGAGCATGTAAATGTTGATGTTGTTTCAATCGGCGAACTGTATACGGCAAAAGCGGCAGGTTATCCGTTGGATCATGTCTGCTTTCACGGAAACAATAAGACCGACGAAGACATAGAAAGCGCACTTGCTGTCGGAGTCGGTGAGTTTATGGTCGATTCATTCGAAGAACTCAGGGCTCTTGATACTATCGCCGGGCGGATGGGAAAGGTACAGAGAATAATGCTTCGCATTACTCCGAATATTGATCCTCATACCCAAAAAGCGATATCGACGGGAGAGCTTGATTCAAAATTCGGAACTCCGATTTCGACCGGACAGGCTGAAAAACTCACCGAGCTTGCGCTTTCGCTTGACCATGTTGTTCTTGAAGGCTTTCACAGTCATATAGGTTCACAGACCTTTGAAAGCGAACCTTTTATTGAACAGGCTGAAGTGATGCTTGAGTTTACAGCCGATATGAAGAAAAAGCTCGGATTCGAGGCGAGCAAAGTTAATCTCGGCGGAGGCTTCGGAGTCGCCTATACCGAAAGCGATCCGCGCGTTGATTATGTTGAAAATATTGCTGCTATCGGAAAAGAAATCGAACGTATATGTAAGAAGTACTCTTTGAAAAAGCCCGCGATCTTTATGGAACCGGGCAGATCAATTGTTGCTGATGCCGGTATTACTCTTTATACTGTGGGAAGCGTGAAAGAAATTGAGGGAGTAAGAACCTACGTGTCGGTTGACGGCGGGATGACCGATAACCCGAGGTATGCTCTCTACGGATCAAAATATACCGCTCTTATTGCAAATAAAGCTTCCGAGCTAAAGACGTTGAACTGCACGATTGCCGGCAGATGCTGTGAGTCCGGCGATATGATAGGTGAAAATATGCTTATCCAGCCTGCAGAGCGCGGAGATATACTTGCCGTGCTTGTAACGGGCGCATATAACTATTCGATGGCATCGAATTACAACCGTGTTCCGCGTCCTGCGATGGTTTTTGTACGGGACGGAAGCGACAGATTGGTTGTAAGACGTGAAAGCTTTGAAGATTTGTACAGAAACGATATCTGAACCCTGAAACGAAAGGAATTTGCTTATGTTGAGTTATCTCGGAAGCG
>CALBLD010000211.1 GCA_937895775.1 uncultured Clostridia bacterium | reverse complement strand
ACATATCGATTTGTCAATACCTTTTTTAAAAAAATCTTATTTTTCGTCGTTTCATTTGCAAAATATTTTATTATTAACCGTTTAGCCATTGATTTTAACCGTTTATTGCTGTATAATATCAGGTGAAGAAAAAAACGGAGGGTCTCATGTATGCGTCGATCGATAAGAGGCGGAATTGATTTTTCGTCTTACAATTCAAACAACCTGCCTGCTTCAACCGACAGCTTCCCTGCGCCGGACTGCTTAACGATTCCGTCATCCGTCATCTCCGGACATAAAACAGGTGTTTCGGCCGGAGAGCGGGTTTTTGTCGGAACTATTATTGCCGACGACCCGGTTTTCCCTGTTTTATCACCCGTATCGGGCGTTGTCACTGCGATAGAAGCGGACGGCTCGATCACCCTTTCAAACGATCACAAAGATGATTTGTCCCCCGAATGTCTTCCGTATGACGAAGAAACGGGAAAGCTCGCTTCGGGAATTACAGCCGATGAATTTATAAGTCGTATCAGACGCTTTGCTATCCCGGACAGAACATATTCCTCGCTTGCCGACAAGCTTATGCGCGCAAAAGGCAAATCATATCGGCTTGCCGTCACCGCATTTGACAGTCAGCCGTATATATCGCTGAACAGACAGCTCACCTGCCTGTTCCCCGAAAAAGTCATCGGAGCGGCAAAGCTCACAATGTATGCGCTCGGTATAGCGGAAGGATCGATTGTCACAGCCAATGGCGACAAGGAACTTTCGGAACGTATCGCCGCACTGACCATCGGAGACGACACTGTCGGTGTTGTCGGCATCCATCCGATCTACCCGTCGGACAACGATCGTCTGATATACAACCTTCTGATAGGCAAAGAACTCGGCGTTTCAAAGTCTGCCGAAACCTCCGGTCTTCTTGTTATTTCCGCCGACATTGCGATTGCAATTTACGACGCTTTCGTAAGCGGAACTCCGTACACACATCCGTTTGTTTTTATCGGCGGTCCGCTTGCCGAAGAAAGCTGTATTTTTTCGGTTCCGCTATACACAAAGATCGGTGATCTAACCGACATCTGTTCGGACGGGACCGATACCGTTATCGAAAACGGGATAATGAACGGAAATCTTCGGAAAAAGACCGATCTTACGGGTCCGCACACATATTCACTGACAATTATCGGTGAAAAAAAGATTCCGCACACCGACTGTATCGGCTGCGGAAAATGCGAAAGTGTCTGCCCGATGTATCTTATTCCCACGAAGCTGTCCGGACTTAAAAACAGGCATCCGGTGACAGGCTTTATCGAGAAGTTATTTTTCGGTGGCTACACTACGCATACTTCCGGAATCTGCATCGGTTGCGGTTGTTGCAGCTACGTCTGTCCGTCCGGGATAAATCTCAGAGGGCTTATTGCCGAAAATGCGGCTGAAAATACAAAAAAGGAGGACAAGCAAGGTGAATGACGGCAAAAACATGTGCGGTTTACCGCTTCCTTTTCTGCACTCGGGCAACAACAGCCATTCTGTGATTCTTGAGCAAATGATCGCACTTCTGCCTTTAATAGTATGGGCGACATTCCGCTTTTCGTTCGGAATTCCGCTTTTATGTCTTATTTCGGTCGGTTTTTCCTTCCTTCTCGATTATCTGATGCGGATTTTCATACGGAAAATACTGAAAAAAGACATCTGCACCTTTGATCTCTACCCGATTTTTATCGGTATCTGCATTGTATGCATGTTACCCGCAAATGTATCTGTTCCGGCAGTTCTCCTGTTCGATCTTGTTGCTGTCGCCGTCCTGCGGCTTTTCGGGCAGGCGATCTCCCCGATTGCGACAGCCTACACGGTCATGCTTGCGCTGACCGCAAATTTTTCTGCGGGATACCTGTTTTCAAATGACGAGCGTACCGTCTCAACACTTGACATTCTGATGAAAGGCGAACTTCCGGATTTCCCGGCGTCCGACATCTTTCTCGGCAGATGCGACGGAATGATCGGCGAGATTTCGGTCATCCTGATATTGGTTTGCGGAATATATCTGATACTGAGAGGAC
>CALBLD010000210.1 GCA_937895775.1 uncultured Clostridia bacterium | reverse complement strand
ATAAAAGCATCGTGAGACCCGATGACGTTTCACACAGCGAAAGAAAGAAAATAAAGAGCGGCGGACTAACTTTCGGTAATTTTTTTATTCCCGATATTCCGGTAAAAAAGCCCGAAAGTGAGCATATTGCCGAAAAAGGCAGCGCGGAAATGCGGAAGAGAGCGGCAAAAAAAGCCGTTTTTATTTCGTTTGCAAAAGATTTTGCCCTTTTTTGTTTGCTAAGCGATGTGAAAACGCCGAGCGCAAACTGAAAAATATATAAGAAAAGGGCAAATAGAATCAGGGCAGTCTGCAACCTTGCGGTAAACAATGCGGACAGCATGACGGTAATATAAATCGCCGCATGCGACAGATCTCTTATGCAGTTGAATGTGAGACGAAGGACGGTGCTTTTATCTTTGCGACGATTTTTCTGTCGGTTCGGGAAGGCGGATGCATGTTCGTGCGCTTGTGAAAAAATCAGTGAAAAATACCTGTGCGGATCGCTTTGACATGTTGATAACAGTCTTATCTGACCGATATACCCGAAACGCAGTTTTTCGTGCATGCGGCAGTTGTTTTTTTCTGAAACTACAATTTTGCAGAGTGCATCCGTGTTGCAGACAACGGCGTTTTCCGGGTTCCCGATACCGAGGTCGGAAAAAAGCGTGTCAAACGGCGCACGGTATAAATCCGAGCCGATATAAAAGCCGCCGTACCCGCAACTTACCGCACCGTTTTCGGTAACAGCCATGTTGTCGGGATGAAAAAGCAGACAGACAAGTTTTTTTGCAAAATTATCGTAAAGAGACTTGCCGTCGGGAAGAAAAAGCGCAAAATGTGCCGATCCGAGCTTTTCTTTGGTTCCGACGTATATGTCACAGCTTTCGCTCCCTTTTTTACATAAGAAAGAAAAATCGTAAGGGATCGGTGCTCTTCCCGATTTTCCGAGAAATCCACCGCTTTTCGGATCGTATTCGCGTTTCCTGACTATAAGCGTAAATCTTTTTCCGTACTTTTTTACAAGTTTTTCGATCGCTTCGGCGGCGTCGGACAGATAAAATGCGTCTGCGTCGGTTTCTCTTGTGCGGGAATCGGAATAGTCGAGAAACAGGCAGAATTCTGTAAAAGGATTATCGTCGGCAAGATACAGACATTCGAGACGGTCGGCAAGTTTCCTGCCGTCCGCAATATTGCCGCAGATGACAATCGGCAGTATTCCGACATCGGCGGGAGGAGCCGACAGCGCGGGAAAGCGTTCAGCGTTTTTTCCGAGTCTGTATATCGCCGATGATACCATTCTGACCGACGGAGGAAAAAGCAGAACAGAAAAAACAAAAGGTATATCAAAGCATATTGCGGGCAAAACCGCAAATAAGACGGCAATCAGAGCAATTGCCGCATATTTTACCCGGTTTCTTTCGCATCTGTCAGATCTGTCGGTGATGAGTGCGGCTTTGTCCGCTTCTATGCGATGCTTCTTTGCAAATCTGATTACTTTTTTTCTCAGACAGTTTCTCGTCTCCGTGTCATCAGCGGCATATTCTTTGTCTTTGGACAAAAGAATCGTGTGAACCGACGAAAGTCTTTCGGCAAGTTCCGAAAAGGACCAGCAGTCCAGCTCGGCAAGGCAGTGATCGCATGCCGTGCGTACTTTTTCGTCTTTTGTATGTCTGTATGTGCGTCTGAAAACCGATCTGACTTTTTTTCTGAGTTTTTCGGCATCGCTTTCGGGAAAGTCGGATGTTTGCTTTTTTTCATACAGCGAGTCGGAAAAACTGTTGAAATCAAGAGAATAATTATGTTCTTTTATCGTGGCATTTATGGCGTTGCCGAGCAAAACCTGTCTTCTTAATTCGGAAAAAAACATGTAAGCCTCCCACAATATTTTTGATGTAAATATTATGGGAGGTTATGAAAAAAATATTCCTTTGTCAGCCTTTGATACCCTTTTTATCGTCTTTTTCATCCGGGTAAGACGGAACAACCGGTATGTCCGAAAAAGAGTCCGGGAATACAGGTACGGTCTTTATTTTCGGACCGTGACAGCCGACTATTATTCTGTCGGGCGGATGTGACGCCAGTGCCTCGGTCAGATATCCGCTTTCCCATGATGATGCGCCCAGATAAACGGTGGAGAGGTTGTTGTAATCCACGTGTACAAATACGCATTTGTGTACAGACCGCTCTATGTTGAATGTGAAAATCTCAACGGCATGCTCCCCGAACACAAGACGCAGATTGCCGTCCGCAGGCGTGACTCCGACATTTTCGGGAACGCAAAGTTCGGATGCTTTTTCAATCGACTTTTCGTCGGCGTTCATAATTATTACCTGCTTCAGTCGGTATTCACTTATAAGTTTCTCCAGTCCGCGTGTCATGGTGTTGTGATAATGTGTCAGAACGAGTATTTCGGGAGTTGCGCCGTATCTGCCGACGGCTTTTGCACATTCACCGAGAAAAGCCCCGCCGCACGCCGAATTGTCAATTATCATGGCACTTCTTTTGTTGATAAGTATTATCGCATCATTCTTTCCGTCGCTTACCGCAAACGGTTCGACGTAACCGTTCGGTGCAAACAGATTTATCAGAATTACCGAGGCGATGTAAAGACAATAAATGATCGGCAGGACTGTCTTTCCGCATGGGCGTTGCCCGAAAACAAGTATGGCAATGAGCAGGAAGACCAAAACCGAAATAATCTTCAGCGATGTGTTGCCGAGCGACATGAGAAAGCCGTCATATGCCAGAAGCTCCGATAAACGTTTGAGGGTAAAGCAGAGAAAATTCAGAAGCACCGACGGAATGTACGCCGTTATCGGAGAAAACGACAGAATAAGCAGGATCGGCGACAGATACATTATCATTGAAATAATCGGTAGGAACAGGATGTTTGATACAGGGGAGATGACCGAGATGCTGCCGAAGCAGAATGTTGATACCGGTATCATGAAAAGCGATGCCGAATATGTGAGTACGGCAGGTTCGATGAGCATCCGTACAAATCTGTTTCCGACTTTGCTTTCAAGTGCGGAGACGATCCCTGTACCGACAGTAAGTATGCCGAGGGTTGAGGCGAATGATGCAATGAGACCGATGTCGATTATGCTGTACGGCGAAATTATGCAGATGGCGGTCACGGCGGCAAAAAGCGACGTGACCGGATCACGATGCCTTCTTGAAAACGGTTCGAGAAAAAGAAGTGCGATCATGCAGAAAGATCTGCATACGGACGGAGTAAACGAGCATATTGTTACATATGCCGCAAGAATCAGGAGCATGATTGCCGATTTTCTTTTGCGTCCGATCGGCAAGTGCTTTATGAGCGCAGAGAGAAATCCGACTATAATTCCGATGTGCATGCCGCTTACCGCGAGCATGTGCGAAAGACCGAGAATCCTGAAATTTACAGATAACTCTTTTTCGAGATTTGTTTTGTCGGCGCATATAAGTGCCTGAATTATGTTTGCAGTGTCCTCTTTTACCGTTGAAAGAAGTCTTATGTAGACCGCTCTTGAGAAAAGGGAAACGGCGGAATGTATGTCGCCCGTATCCTTTGCCGCAATCTGTTCGGCATTGTCTGTCTCCGAGTCGAGAATAAGTCGGAAGCCTTTTGAAAGATAATAACTTCCCGACAGCGAATTGTCCTCGCGCGACGGGCTTATATCCGCTTTGACCGATACGATGTCGCCGATCTCAAGAAACGACTGATATGAAGTTCTGTATATGGC
>CALBLD010000209.1 GCA_937895775.1 uncultured Clostridia bacterium | reverse complement strand
TGAGCCGACTTCTCATCGACGGCTACATAGCACCGCGAAATAATAATTTTATCGGATTTATGTCGGTAATTCTCTCGATGGCAATCGTAAGTGTCGTGTCAAGGATTTTGTCGGTTCTGCGCAGCCTTATTCTTATAAAAGCGAGTACAAATGTAATTACAAAGCTCAGAAACGACGTGTTCGGCAAAATACAGAAACTTTCGGTTGCAAATATAAACAGGCATACCGTCGGTAATATTTTGCAGAGAGTGATGCGCGATACATCGACGATACAGAATTTTCTGACAAACGAACTTCCGAATATTGCCGAACAGCTTTTGCTTTTCGTTGCGGTTGCGGTTATTCTTTTCAGACACGATCTTCTGCTTGCCATTCTTGTTCTTGCACCCGTTCCGATATTTATTGTGGCGCACAGATTGTTCAGAAACAAGACAAGACGGCTCTACGAGGGTCAGTGGCAATGCGGCGATAAGGTTCAGACCCTGCTTCACGATATTTTTTCGGGGATCAGGATAGTGAAGGCTTACGGCAGGGAGGAGTATGAAGAAAAGCGGTTTGATGAGCTTGTGTACGAAGAACGGATGATAAAAGCAAGAAACGAAAGTTTTTGGGCTGTTTTCAATCCGCTTGTCAATTTTCTTGTCAGCGTGGGCGAATTTGCACTGCTTTATTATGTCGGCAGAAGAGTGCTTTCCGGGGATATGACTCTCGGCACCATGCAGATGTTCTCCTCGTACGTCGGACTTATATACGGACCGATAAGGGTGCTGAGCCGTATTCCGAGACAGATTGTACGCCTTCTCGGAGCCGTCACAAAGGTGTTTGAAATATACGATGAAAAATCGGATGTACCCGAAAGCGACGCTCCGGTCAATGCGGATATAACCGGCAGGATAGAGTTTAAAAACGTCAGTTTCGGATACGATGACGAAAAAGAGGTGCTTCACGATATAAATCTGACCGTGAATCCGGGCGAAATGGTGGGAATTGTCGGCAGATCCGGCGCGGGAAAGTCAACACTTATCAATCTCGTGCTCCGTATGTATGACGCAAATGAAGGACAGATACTTGTTGACGGCATAGATATACGTGATTATTCGCAGGAAAGCCTGAGATCAAAGATGGGTGCGGTTTTGCAGGATAATTTTCTGTTCAGCGGAACCGTCTATGATAATATCGCATATGCAAAGCCGAATGCAAATAAAAGTGAGGTCATAAATGCCGCAAGACTTGCGGGCGCACACGGATTTATTTCCCGCCTGCCCGACGCATATCAGACAAATATAGGCGAACGCGGGTATACTCTGTCAGGAGGTGAGAGACAGCGCATTGCCATTGCACGTGCGCTTCTTCATGATCCGAAAATTCTTATTCTTGATGAAGCAACCGCTTCGCTTGATACCGAAACCGAAAAACAGATACAGGACGCTCTCGCAAAGCTTATATCCGAGCGAACGACAATAGCGATCGCACACAGACTGTCAACTCTCCGTCTTGCAACAAAGCTTGTTGTTATAGATAAGGGAAAAATCGCCGAAACGGGAACTCATGATGAATTGATGAGACGTAAGGGCATATATTACGAGCTTGTTGTCGCACAGAAAAATATATATGATTTCAGATCGGATGACCAAAAAAGAACTGATAACGGCGATATGCCGCTTTCGGAAAAGGAAGCGGGAATGTAAAATATGAAAACAGCAAACGCTGCCGCAAGCGGTTTTTCGGTGGAAAAAGAAAGGCTTTCGCTTTTTTACGACGCTATGAAAAAAGTCATTTACGATGACGAAAAACAGGGTGGGATAGGGACTCTCGGAGAAAAAAATCTGCATGCCGTGCTGAAACTCTTTTTTGAGCCGGATAAAAGTTTCCACGAACTGAAAGCGGGCAGATTCTGCGCCGATATTGCGAGAGACGGACATATAATCGAAATACAGACAAGATCGTTTGACAGACTGAGAAAAAAGATTCCGTATTATCTTGATGAGGGATATGTTGTGACTGTTGTTTATCCGGTCGCTGCCGTAAAGTGGATCTGCTGGATAGACGCCGAAAAAGGTGAGATCACGGATAAACGCAAAAGTCCGAGAAAGGGGAGCGTTTACGATATTGTTCCCGAACTTTATAAAATAAAATCAATTTTGAAATCATCCGATCTCGAATTTGATATTCTGCTTCTTGAGGTACAGGACTATCGTAACCTTGACGGATACGGCAATGACAGAAAAAAACGCTCCACCCGTTACGAACGTATTCCGCTGTCGCTGCTCGGAGAGGTCTGTACCGGAGCATCCGATAATTTTTCGGCACTTGTTCCGGACGGTCTTCCCGATGTGTTTACGTCACGCGATTTTGCGGATGCTGCGGGTATTGCAAGATCTGCTGCTTCCCTCACACTATCGATTCTTACAGAGGTGTCGGCAGTGGAACGCGTCGGTAAGGAGAAAAACAGCTATATTTACAGAGTCCGCAAATGAAAAAGGATGCAATGAGGAGGTAAAGCCTTTTCCGAGCATCATTTTTTTGTGTGATTTTTTTGAATATTATCGGACCGACGCCGGATAATAACAAAAAATGCATGGTGATTGCATATGGTATCTTCCGAATAAAGATTTTAACTTGATTTTGAAATGTAAAATGTTTTTAAAATGTGATGCAATGTATTTTGCAATACTTGAAATAACCGAAAAAGTGTGCTAAAATTAAGGTCAAATAACGGTCGAAATAAATGAAACGAAGGTGTAAATATGAAAACAGTTGTACTTATTCCCGCATATAAGCCGGATGATGCCCTGATAAAAACAGTTGTGGAACTGTCGTCGCACGGATACGATATTCTTGTGGTGGATGACGGCGGCGGGGCTGATTATGACGATATCTTCAGATGCGTGAGCGGCTTTGCAAAAGTTCTGAGAAAAAAGAAAAACTACGGCAAGGGTGCGGCTCTGAAAACCGGGTTCAGATATATATTGAACAGAATGCCCGATGTCGGATATGTGGTAACCGCAGACGCAGACGGTCAGCATAAAACCGATGACATAGCAAAGGTCGATGAAAAATTGCGTGAAGGGTCTGAATTTGTACTCGGCTCACGTGAATTTGCCGGAGAGGTTCCGATAAGATCAAGACTCGGAAATATGATAACAAGGGGTGTCTTTTCGGTTGTCAGCGGTGTGTCGGTCGGCGATACGCAAACCGGACTTCGCGGATTTGACAGATCGCTTCTCGAAT
>CALBLD010000208.1 GCA_937895775.1 uncultured Clostridia bacterium | reverse complement strand
ACGACAGGTGAGGAAACCAGCATGGTCGGCGCAAACGCTTTTGATTTCGGAAAGGTCAGGGCACGCAGGATCATAAACCTTGATTCGGAGGAAGAGGGGATCGTTACGGTGTCCTGCGCGGGCGGAGCCGACAGCATTTTCGATGTTTATGTCGAAAAGGCACCGTATGAAGGAAGAAGTATACGCCTTTCGGTGAAGGGACTTGCCGGCGGTCACTCGGGAGCCGAGATCCATATGTGCAGGGCAAATGCAAATAAGGTGATGGCGAGACTGCTCGCAAGACTGTATGATGCCGAGCCGTTCCGCCTCGTATCGGTCAGCGGAGGCAATAAACGCAACGCCATTGCACGTGAAGCCGAAGCCGAGCTGTGCGTACTCGACGAAAAGGCGGCAATAAAAGTTCTTCTTGATGAAGAGGCAAAAATATCGTCCGAACTGTCCGAAGCGGATTCCGGATTCAGACTTCATGTCGGAAAGGGAAGAGTCTGCAACAGTGCGATGACATACCGTTCAACATCCGCAGTCATAAATATGATGCTCCTTCTGCCGAACGGAGTGATTGCAATGTCGCCGTCGGTCAAGGATTTTGTACGGACGTCATCAAATCTCGGTGTGGTTACAACCGATGAAGCAAAGGTGAGAGTGTGCGCAATGTCTCGTTCGTCATGCGACAGCGAACTTGATGCACTGCTTCTTGAGTTCGGAAGATTTGCAAAGCTTATCGGGGCTGAAATGACGCAGAGCGACAGATATTCCGGATGGGAATTCAACCCCGATTCGGAGCTTGCCCGTGATTATGTCAGAATATATGAAAAGCAGAACCCGGGGAAAAAGGCGGTTGTTGCGGGAATACATGCCGGACTTGAGTGCGGTGTGATAATATCGAAGATCGGCGAGAACTGCGATGCAATATCGATAGGACCGGATATGAAAAATATCCATACGCCGGATGAGGCACTTTCGCTTGAAAGCTGTGAGCGCACATATAAGTTGCTTACCGAAATGCTCGCCGGGATGTAAAATTCAAATAAATAACAGGTGCCGTATGAAAACACGACACCTGTTTTTTGTCGGATATTATTCTGCTTTTTCTACGGGAGCATCCGGGGCGTTTTTGCGGACGCTCTCGATACCGTTTATGCAGGAGACCTTCTGGACATAGCCTTCCGAAACCGCAATAATCTCGCCGTTTCTCGCCTTAAGGCGGAAACGGAACTCTCCGGCTTTGTCTTTGTAGACTTCGAATTTCGGATTTTTTTCAGTCCCGAATCCTTCAACAGTACGGTCTTCGAGATTTGCGGCGGACGCATTTCTGCGGACACTTTCGATTCCGTTCATGCATGCGGCTGTCGAACTGTAAATTTCGGAGCTTGCAATTATCTGACCGTTTGTTGCTCTGAGGTCAAATTTGACACCGCTGTTGGTTTCTTTTACTGTAAATTTTCCCATAATGGATCTCCTTTCATGCCTTTCGGTATTTTAACTGAAGTATAGCACATCCGGATTTCTCCGTCAAGTGATTTTTTCGTAAAATCACTTGACCTGCAAAAACAAAAATATATTCGAGTCGTGCCTGTCTGTAATATTTCCGGATGCCGCTTCATATTTATGAAACATAAAAGAAAAAATGTGCGGGTTTTCCTCACATGAGAAAGGCATGGTTCTTTTTAATGACGAATACAAGCATATATCAGGATATTGCCAGACGCACGGGAGGCGATATATACATAGGGGTTGTAGGTCCCGTGCGGACGGGAAAATCCACATTCATCAAAAAATTCATGGAATCTCTCGTGCTTCCGAATATTGCCGACGATTATGACAGAGAAAGGGCAAAGGATGAAATGCCGCAGTCGGCGGCAGGGAAGACGGTAATGACGACCGAGCCGAAGTTCATACCCGATGACGCCGTGCCGGTGGTGATCGACAAGGTGGCGCGTTTTTCGGTAAAAATGATCGATTGCGTCGGATATCTTGTGGACGGAGCTCTCGGTCAGACTGAAAACGGTCAGACAAGAATGGTGATGACTCCGTGGTCCGAAAACGAGATGCCGTTTGAAGAGGCGGCGGAGACCGGAACACGGAAGGTAATTACCGATCATGCGACAATAGGGGTACTTGTTACCACCGACGGCAGTATTACCGATTTGCCGAGAACCGCTTATGAGGAAGCCGAGCGCAGGGTTGCGGCAGAACTCGCCTCGCTCGGAAAACCGTTTGTCATACTTCTTAATTCCGCACATCCCGAGTATCCGGAGACGCAGGCACTCGGCAACGAACTTGAGGCAAGATATAATGCGCCTGTGGCACTTGTCAATGCGCTTGATCTGAACGGTGAGGATATACGCCATATACTTGAACTTGTGCTTCTTGAATTTCCGATACGCGAGGCAAGAATAGATATTCCCGACTGGACACTGGCACTCGACGACGATTATCCGCTTATGTCATCTCTTAAGGAGCGCATACTTGAAGCAATCGGCGATATACATAAGGTCGGGCAGATCAAGGAACGGATCGACTCGTTTGCCGACGACAATATTGAGCGTGCGGAGCTTTGTTCGATTGATCTCGGCAGCGGTACGGCGACGGTAAAGCTTATAATGAAAGCGGAACTTTACTATAAGGTTCTGTCCGATCTCTGCTCGCTCGAAATATCCGATCAGGAGGAGCTGATTTCGACGCTTTGCTCGCTTGCCGCAATCAAGGAAAAATACGATAAGGTTGCGTCGGCTCTTGCCGATGTGGAAGAAAAGGGCTACGGCGTCGTTGTGCCGGGCGTTGACGATATGACGCTTGAAGAGCCGCGGATAGTAAAACATTCGGGCGGATACGGGGTGCTTTTGAAGGCGTCGGCTCCGTCGATACATATGATGAAGGCGACAATAAACACCGAAATATCGCCGGTTGTCGGAACCGAACAGCAAAGCGAGGATCTGGTGAAATATCTGCTCGACGAATTTGATGAAAATCCGGATAAGATCTGGTCAACAAATCTGTTCGGCAAGTCGCTCAGCGAGCTTGTAAACGAGGGTCTTGCCGCAAAGCTGTCCGGACTTTCGGACGATGCGCGCGCAAAAATGGCTGAAACGCTCTCCCGTATAATAAACGAGGGCAGCGGCGGACTTATCTGCATAATCCTCTGAGCGTATAACCATGGGAAAACCGAAATCATCGACATTTTGCGATCTGCGCAATAAGGAAGTCGTAAATATCGCCGACGGCAGCAGGCTCGGATATGTCTGCGATATAGAGATCGATCTCGAATGCGGAAGGATAATCGCATTGATCGTTCCGATGCGGACAAAAATATTTTCGGTGGGCAAAGCAAAGCATTACCGTATACCGTGGGATATGATAAGCCGTATCGGAGACGATTTTATACTTGTATGTATGGGGGAGCTTGCCCCCGCACCGCCGGGTAAATAACGAATTTGTTAATTTTTTTTAAACCGCTTGCATTTTTACCGACACTGGTATATAATAAGAAAAAACATGAAAAGGATGTGTGCATCATGAAGAAATTTCTGATTATTACCGCTTTGCTCGCTGCCATAGCGGCTGCCGTCACCTATGTGATCATAAAGAGCGATAAGGCAAAGGCTGTAATTGCAAAGAGATTCGGCAAAAAGAAGGACGAGGACGAAGAGCTCGATCCCTGCGAGTGCTGCGAGAACGAGACCTGCGACGGTTGCGACCTCGTTGAGGATTTCGGCGGCGAAGAGTCCGAAGAAGAAGGCGGAGAAGAGGAAGCCGAGGAGACCGAAGAGTCTGAAGAGGCTGAGGAAACCGCTGAAGACGCAGAGTAATTTGTAAATATTCTGTAAACAAACAGCGCAAGTGCTTGCCGATCGGCGGCACTTGCGCTATAATTGTTCGGTACGGAAGGTTTCCGCCGTGCCGAAAATACGTATAAGGAAACAAATTCACACGCGGTCGCGGTTCGGTTCGGATGAGACAGTCTCTCCGTGAAATGCGGCGGCGGTGGAAAAAACCGAAGGAGGACATTAAGAATGTCAGTTGTATCAATCAAACAGCTTCTCGAAGCGGGTGTGCATTTCGGACACCACACAAGAAGATGGAACCCCAAAATGGCTCCCTATATCTTCACCGAAAGAAACGGAATCTACATCATCGACCTTCAGAAGACCGTAAAGAAGTTTGAGGAAGCTTACAATTTCACACGTGAGCTTTCCGAGCAGAACGGAACTCTTCTCTTTGTCGGTACAAAGAAGCAGGCTGCCGATGCCATAAAAGAAGAGGCACAGCGTTGCGGCATGTACTATGTAAACGAGAGATGGCCCGGCGGTATGCTCACAAACTTCAAGACAATCAAAAAGTCGATTGCACGTCTTATCAAGCTTGAGCATATGAAGGAAGACGGCACATTTGATCTGCTTCCCAAGAAGGAAGTTGCCGCTCTCGTAAAAGAGATGGGCATTCTCGAGAGAAACTACGGCGGTATCAAGACAATGGATAAGCTCCCCGACGCTATCTTCATTGTTGACCCGCACAAGGAAACAAATGCGGTTCTTGAGGCAAAGAAGCTCGGTATCCCGGTAATCGCGATCGTCGATACAAACTGCGATCCCGATGACGCCGACTATATCATTCCCGGTAACGATGACGCTATCCGTGCCATCAAGCTGATCTCTTCCGCACTTGCAGATGCGGTCATCGAAGGCAAGCAGGGCGTTGACGCCGTTGCCGAAGAAGAGGCACAGACAGAAACCGAAGAAGCTCCCGCAGAGGAAGCTCCGGCGGCAGAATAATCCCGGATATACAGGAGGAATATAATTATGGCAACAATTTCAGCATCGCTTGTTGCGGAGCTCCGCAGAAAGACCGGTCTCGGCATGATGGACTGCAAAAAGGCACTTGTTGAGGCGGACGGCGATATGGACAAGGCTGTCAAGATTCTTCGTGAAAAGGGTCTTGCTACCGCCGCGAAGAAAGAGGGCAGAATTGCCGCAGAAGGACTTGTCGATATCCTTTCGGAAAACGGCGTTACGGCAGTAATCGAAGTAAATACCGAGACCGACTTTGTCGCAAAGAACGAGTCTTTCCGCAAGTTCGTAAAAGGACTTCTCAAAACACTTGTTGAGAACAAACCCGCAGACCTTGACGCATTTATGAATACGGTTTATGCGGGCAGCACCGATACTGTTTCGGCAGAGCTTGTAAATCAGATCGCGGTTATCGGCGAGAAGATTTCGATCAGACGTTTCGCTCTTGTTGAAGGAACGGTTTCGACATATATTCACGGCAACGGCGTAACCGGCGTTGTAGTAAAATTCGACGTAGACGATTCGATTAAAGATACTCCCGCGTTTGCTGAATATGCAAAGAATATCGCACTCCAGATTGCGGCAGGCAACCCTCCGAAGTATGTGAACAAGGACGAGGTTCCCCAGAGCGAGATCGATGAAGAAAAGGCTATTCTTATTCAGCAGGCGAAGAATGATCCGAAGAACGCAAGTAAGCCGGACGCCATCCTTGAAAAGATGGTCGGCGGACGTCTCGGTAAGTTCTACGAGAGAGTATGCCTTGTTGAACAGCCTTACGTAAAGGACGACAAGCTTACCGTCGGTCAGTACACTGCACAGACCGCAAAAGAACTCGGCAAGGATATCAGAATCGTTTCCTTTGTTATCTTCGAAAAGGGCGAAGGACTTCAGAAGAGAGAAGAAAACTTCGGCGAAGAAATCGCAAAGATGATAAACGGCTGATAATTTAATACAGAATATGAAACCGATCGGCGAAAGCCGGTCGGTTTTTCACATTTTTGAAAACTTTTTTTGAAAAAGCTCTTCACAAAACAGAGAATATATGATAGAATAACTTCGTACGGGCTTTGATGCCCTGCATGGACACAAAAATTCGGGATAATAGGAAAGGTCTCTGAGTATGGATCTGTTTTCATTTATTACGCTGTTCGGCGGACTTGCCTTTTTCTTGTACGGAATGCACGTTATGTCGTCCGGACTTGAAAAGCTCGCGGGCGGAAAGCTTGAAGGTGCACTGAAAAAAATGACGGCGAACCGTTTTATGGGTCTTATGCTCGGAGCGGGTATTACAATTGCGATTCAGTCGTCGTCGGCGATGACAGTTATGCTCGTCGGACTTGTAAACTCTGGTATTATGCAGCTCGGGCAGACCATATCTGTAATTATGGGTTCGAATATAGGTACCACACTTACCGCATGGCTTCTTTCGATGGTCGGCATAGAATCGGATAATTTCTTTATGTCGATGATGAAACCTGAAAACTTTTCCCTGATCTTCGCCTTTATCGGTGCGATTCTGATAATGATGGCAAAATCACAAAAGAAAAAGGATATCGGAGGCATATTTGTCGGCTTTGCTGTGCTTATGTACGGTATGAAGCTGATGAGTGATGCAGTAAGCCCGCTTGCCGATATGTCGGAGTTTGCTTCAATGCTTGTCGCATTTAAGAATCCGATTGTCGGCGTGCTTGTCGGAGCGGTTTTTACGGGTATAATTCAGAGTTCCGCAGCGTCGGTCGGTATTTTGCAGGCACTCGCACTTACCGGAAATATTTCTTACGGTATGGCTATCCCGATAATTATGGGTCAGAATATAGGCACCTGTGTCACAGCACTTATTTCAAGTATCGGCGTAAACAGAAACGCAAAGCGTGTTGCGGTCGTTCACATGAGCTTCAATATAATAGGAACGGTGGTATGTCTGATCGGTTATTATATGGTAGATGCAATCGTGTCTTTGCCGTTTACAGATAAGCCGATAGATGCCCTTGGTATCGCGGTGGTTCATTCTATATTCAATTTATTTACAACAGTAATTCTTTTGCCCTTTCTCAAACAACTTGAAAAGCTTGCTTATATTATACTTCCCGAAAAGAAGAATGAGCAGTCTTCAGACGAGGTGTTTATCGACAGCCGACTGTTTGCGACTCCGTCGGTCGTAATATCCGAGTGCAATAATCGCACGGTCGAGATGGCTGAGATAGCGCGCGACATGATACATGACGCGACTCTGCTTGTCAACAAATATGATGCGGTGATCCGGCAGAAGATTCTTGACAGCGAAGAAAGAATGGATATTTTTGAGGACAAGCTCGGTACGATACTTGTTAAAGTGTCGTCGCAGGCACTGTCCGATTCGGATTCGAAAAAAGTATCAACAATGCTGCATGCAATAGGAGACCTTGAACGTCTCGGAGATCATGCAGTGAATCTGCTCAAGACCTCGGACGAGCTTAACGAAAAGAAAATAAGCTTTTCCGAGCAGGCAAAGTCCGATCTTTCGGTGCTTCAATCGGCTGTCGGCGAAATTATCAATCTTACAATAGATGCCTATTCGCATGAGGATGCGACGCTTGCGTTCAGAGTCGAGCCGCTTGAACAGGTGGTCGATGCCCTTATCCTCAATATCAAAAACAGGCATATCGAAAGACTTCAGGCAGGCAACTGTACGATAGAACTCGGATTCATTCTTTCCGACCTGCTCACAAATTACGAACGTATATCCGACCATTGCTCCAATATTGCGGCGGCAATGATCGAAATTGCGGACGGCTCCTTTGATACCCACCGCTATCTGAGCGGGGTCAAGTACGGAAACAGCCGCTTTGACGAAATATTTGACGGTTACGCCGAGAAATACAAGATTTCGATGTGAACGGCGTCGATTCATAAATATTTTGTAAAATATAAGTCATTCTTATTTACAAGTCGGCTGTAATGATATAAAATAAACCGGAAGCCGATAAAATCAATAAAAACAATTCGGAAGGATCTTGCGGAAAATGGGCAAACGTGTTTTGCTGAAGATCTCGGGAGAGGCACTTTCAAAGGGTGCCGCCGGAAGCTTCAATTATGAAAAGGTAAGAGAGTTGTGCGCGGTACTCAAAGAAAGCGCAGAACTCGGATTTCAGGTGTCGGTAGTCTGCGGAGCGGGCAATATCTGGAGAGGCAGACAAGCCGAAAAAAAGATGGATCGCGTTACTGCAGACAGAATGGGAATGCTTGCGACCCTCATAAATTCGCTTTGCATACGAGATTTTCTGGAGCAGATCGGTCAGCCGGCAGTTGTGCTGTCAGCCGTTGCGACTCAGCCCGAATTTGCCGAAGCATATACAAAGGAAAAGGCAATCGACTATCTTGAAAAAGGCTACGTGGTGATATTCGGGGGCGGATCGTCGAATCCCTGCTTTTCGACGGATACGGCGGCGGTACTCCGCGCAGCCGAAATCGAGGCGGATATCATACTCTTTGCCAAAGCGGTGAACTACATATACAACAGGGATCCGAACGACAGAGAAAGCAAAGAGGAACTGTATAAGTACGAATATCTCGGGTATGACGAGATTCTTGCAAAAGGTCTTTCGGCAATAGATATTACCGCGACCGCATTTGCTCTCGCAAACGATCTGAAAATAACCGTTTTCGGAATGAACGACCCCAAAAATATAATACACGCAATGACGGGCAAGGTCGGCGGCACGATAATCTACGGCGGAGAGACCAAAATTCTGCGTGACTGAACTTTTTTATACTATATCAAAAACAATACGAATAAACTTAAAACAGAAAAGGACGGTATTTAAAATGAGACTCGATACTAAGATTTTTGAAGAGAAAATGAAAAAGACTGTTGCAAACTATGAAGAGAATCTTTCGACGATACGTGCCGGCAGAGCCAATGCGGCGGTTCTTGATCGCGTAATGGTGGACTATTACGGCTCGCCCACACGCATAAAGGATATCTCGCAGATAAAGTCCGCAGACGCACGCACGCTTGTAATTACACCGTGGGATAAGTCCACGCTGAAGCTTATCGAGAAGGCAATACTTGCGTCGGATGTCGGAATCACACCCGCAAATGACGGCAGTGTTGTCAGACTTGTTTTCCCTCAGCTTACGGAAGACCGCCGTAAAGAGCTGGCAAAGCAGATAACGAAGCTCGGCGACGAGGCGAAGGTTGCGATCAGAAATATCCGTCGTGAGGCAAACGATAAGGCGAAGGAAATGAAAAAGGACGGCGAAATGACCGAGGATGAACTTAAAGTGTCGGATAAGTCGGTTCAGGATCTCACCGATAAATATGTAAAGAATATTGATGCGATCACAGATAAAAAGAAAGATGAGATCATGGTGATCTGATGCGTCGGATCGCCTGACGATTTGGAACATGGAAGAAAAATCAAGCGGAAGAATTGTCTGCGACGACAGACTGAGGCATATCGCGTTTATAATGGACGGCAACGGCAGGTGGGCGAAGTCA
>CALBLD010000207.1 GCA_937895775.1 uncultured Clostridia bacterium | reverse complement strand
TGTACAGTTCTTGGAGAGGAACTTTAAAAACTACTACTCTTATATTATACGAGGTAATACATAATGAAACGAAAATTTAAAAACCGGATCAGGCTTGCGGGAATACGTGCGTTGAAGGCGGCGGTGCAGGCAGTTGCGGCGGCAGTCGGGAGCGTGGCAATGTTCGGCGGAGTCAGATGGATGATCGTCCTTCCGAACGCTCTGCTTGCGGCACTTATTTCACTGCTGACATCGGCAGCCGAAATGACCGAATCGGAGGAAAAATAAAATACATATCGCAGGCGGCATGACCTGTTGCATTTTTGCGGGATATTTGCTATAATCGATGTATCCGGAAAAAAAGTGAGGAACAGCAAGTGAGAAAATATCCTACCGTGAAAAAAGAGTATAATTCATGCCTGTCCGATTGGGGACCTTATTCGAAAACGCATGCGGGGATAACCGCAATCGAAAACGATGATGATGCCGACAGGGTGGAGTTCAGCGTTTTTCCGGGTTACTTCCGCGGACCGATAACCACACCCTGCGAACTCTGGCAGGGCAATCATTACCCGTGGTATGCCCGACCCGACCTGCGTTTCTATACTTACAGGTTTGAACTTGAATGGAAGGATCGGGTGTACGCGGATGTCTCCTATCTCGTAAAAAGCGACAATGAGGTGATTGTCAGAGCTTCATTGACGAACGAGACCGAAATGCCGCAGAATCTTTGCCTGCATGCGCTTGCGGGCAGAGCTTTCATGAATATACCGACAGTCGTCGGTGCGGAGAAAACAATCGATCCGCTTGCATATGACAGTATCGCGATAAAATCGGACGATCCGCGCGAGGGTCTTTGTCCCGACGGCGGTCTGAGAGGAGAAATCATCGGAAACGGATTTTGCCTCGGACACGCACTCGGCTCACCCTTCGGTACAGCCGAAGGGGATACCGTTTTCTATACATTGCCCGATTGCGATGCCGATACGTTGTTTGTCCGTGCGAGGGGAAACTGCCGGCTCCGGTTTGACGGAGCCGCCGAGGGTGAAATTACCGTTTCCGGGGATGAACCCGCCTTTTATGACCTGCCGCTTTGCGGCGGGACAGAGCTGTCGGTTGCCGTTGTCTCACCGGGCAAAATCGAGATCGATGCGTTGGCTCTCGGCATGAGCGGCAGTCTGCCGCACATTTCGGACTCCGATAAAAAAGTGCGCCCGACTCTCGAAAAGGGGGACGGCAGTGTCAGAATAGTGTATAACGGTATGAAAAACGTGTATGCGATCGCATGGAAGGCGGAGGGAAGCGTGCGCGAATTTCTGACCTCGGATATAGACAGACTGATGCCTTATTCGGCGCAGAATCATGTCAGCAGTGTGATCGGTCGCGGAGGAGATCGGCAGTATACCGATGTTTTTATAAAACCGATACCGATTGCGCCCTTTTCGACGGCAGCAATTTCCTTGCTTATCTGCCGCGGTACCGCCGATGCCGTCTCGGATATGCTGTCTGCTTTCGGAAGGTCGGACTGCCCCGATCTCCCGCAGATTCCCGCCGAAACCGATCGTTACAGCCTCGGTCAGCGGCTCATGCGCGCCGCTCTGCTGACAAATGTTGTCTACCCGATACGGCTTCAGGGGAATTATATCCGTCACTTCACACCGGGAAAATGGTGGGATTCACTTTATACGTGGGATAACGGCTTCATCGCTCTCGGCTTCTGCGATTTTGCACCGCGGCTTGCGGAGGAATGTCTGGACACTTATCTTACCGATGTCGGAAATATTCATGCGGCGTTTGTGCATCACGGCAGCATGATCCCGGTGCAGGCATATGTTTATAAACGGCTCTGCGATATTTCGGGCGGGGATGTCGGGACGGTCGGCAGATATTACGCGCCGATGAAGCAGTATTATGAGTTTTACATCGGAAAAGACAGCCGCTCGCGGACATGCCGCCTGAAAAGCGGACTTATTTCCACCTTCGGCTACTTCTATAATTCGGGCGGCTGGGATGATTACCCTGCACAGCAGGCTGTCCATAAGGCGGGACTTGCATCCCGCTGTTCGCCTGCGGTAAACAGTGCGCATGCGATAAATTTTGCACGTGTCATGGCGCATGCGGCGGAACTCCTCGGACTTGATGACAGTGAATATCTTTCGGATATCGGACATTTCAGACGGCTTCTTCGTGATCTTTCGTATGATACGGACAGCGGGTATTTCGGCTATCTCCTGCATGACGAAAACGGCAGACCGACCGGGATACTCCGTGCCGACGGCGGTGAAAATTTCAATATGGGTTTTGACGGAGCATACCCGGTGCTTGTCGGTGCCTGTAATGATAAAGAACGTGAGCTTCTGATCGACCGCATTATGTCGCAGGATGCAATGTGGACCGGGATCGGGATGTCGGTGGTTGACAGATCCGCATCCTATTACAGCAGGACCGGATACTGGAACGGCTCGGTCTGGATGCCGCATCAGTGGTTCGCCTTTCTCGGAATGCTTGAGTACGGCAAAAACGAATATGCGGCAAAGATCGCGTTTACCGCCCTTGAACTGTGGAAAAGGGAAACCGATTATTCATACCGCTGCTGCGAGCATTTTATGATCGATTCACAGCGCGGTGCAGGCTGGATGTGTTTCGGCGCGCTGTCATCGCCTGTTGTGATGTGGTACTCATGCCTCTTCTGCGAAGGAAATCTGACTCTGCCCGTATGCCTGCGCATATCGGCGAAAAGTTCGGGCGACGGCTTTATCCGCTTTACAACCGAGCCGTGTCTGCCCGAGGACGGATATTGTACCGCGATTGCGGTTCCGGGAGGCGAAAATGCCCGCGTGAGGGTAAACGGAAAAGATGTCTCTGCCGATAAATACGGAAAGGCTCTGTTCATAAAGCTTGCAAAGAAGGATGTTTCGGATGTCGTGATAACCTGGTAACACGAATCCGGCACTCCGGAGCCGCTTAAACCGATTATGACAATGTAACTTTTTTTTGAAGTCGTCAACGATTATTGTTTTTTGAACGGGGTTGTGCTATAATACAGAAAAAACAGAGGAGCTGTTGCTATGCTGAAGTGGCTTGATAATTTCTGGTACCACCACAAATGGGCTGTCATTATATCGTCTTTTTTTGCGGTGTTCATATTGATAGGAATCGTGCAGATGGCAACGCGTACCGAATATGATCTGAAAATGGTTTATGCCGGACCGTCGGTAATGATAGCCGACGAAAATACCGAAAAGGTCAGATCGGTCTTTGCGGGATTTGTCGAAAAGGATATTACCGGAGACGGCAAAAAAACGGTTCTGCTTAACGCCTATTCGGTTCTTTCGGATGAACAGCTCAAAAAGATGAACGATGAAGCGAAAAAGGAAAACGATTCGGTTTATTATGATTCATCGCTGCGTGAAAACGCGGTAAAGGATATTTCGACCCTGCTTGCGACCGGAGAGGTCACAATATGCCTTTTCGATGAATACGTGTACGGCAGATTCGCCGGGAGAGATTTCTTTGTCTCGCTTTCGGATGTGCTCGGATACATGCCCGAGAAAAGCTATGATGATTACGCAATCCGCATCGGGGATACCGATTTCGGTAAGTTTTTTATGTCGGACGGTCCGATTCCGGAGGATACGCTTATCTGTATCAGAAAGCCCGCCTATCTCACCGGTGCCGGAGATTCGAAGGAAATGACAGAGGAATACGAGACGGCGCTCGCAACATTCGGGAAGATTCTCGGGTTCAAAGTGCCGGAATAAACGGAAAACCGATTGTCATGCATCGACGAAGAAGAAAAATCCGTAAGATATGAAATGACGGAAGACGGTCGGAATGTCCGAATCGCGGATGACAAAGATAAGACATATGATTATCAGGGCGACCGATGTGAGTGCAGTTATTCTCATGTAATCGTTAGGTTTTCCGTTTCGTTTGTTCGGATCCATACCGCAGGCTCCTTTTGCAATATATCATATTTTATTGGCGGATGCGCTTTTGTATGACATGCGGAGATTGAAAAAGGATTGTTTATTTTGTACAATCAGACAAATAATGTTTTGTGCAAAGGTACAAATTATTAAATTCTTGAAAATTTGAGCCTTAAACCATTGAATTAAAAAGAGTTTGATGATATAATATACAGGAAAAAATGTTAATAAAACCGATACTTTGCTGAGTATTAAGGGGGAAGATAGTTTGAAAAAAACAGTTGCGCTTTTGCTTTGTCTCGTCACGGTCGCTCTGGCACTTTCCGGATGCGTGAAGAAGGAGGATCCGGGAACCGAGATGAATGTACACATGAATCGTCCGACGACCTTTGATCCTGCGGTTGCATATTCCGATCAGGCATCGGCACAGTTTTTGTCGTTCCTGTATCAGGGACTTTTTACATTGAATTCAAAAGGTGAACTCAAGAATGCAATGTGTAAGAAGTATACCGTCAAGGATAATGTCATCGAGTTTACACTCAATGATACCTGCTGGTCGGACGGTACCCGCGTTGATGCGGATGACTATGTTTATGCATGGAAACGTCTTCTCAATCCGGAGTTTCAGTCAGAGGCGGCTTCACTGCTGTTCTACATAAAGAACGCAAAGGAAGTAAAGAACGGCGATGAGCCGATCGATAACCTTTGCCTGTATGCGTCCGGCAATTCGATAATCAGAGTCGAGCTTGTTGATGCATCCCTTGTCGATAAGTTCATTTACAATACCGCAAGCGTTGCACTCTTCCCGCTCAGAGAAGATATTGTAAATAAGATTTCGGTCACAGAGCCTTTCTACGACAGCAAGACAAACCCGGATACCGGAGAGAGCATCCTCAAAGGAAATGAGTTCCTGACAACATACAGCTGGAGTACGCTCAGCACGGTAATGGTATCGTGCGGTCCGTTCTACGCAAAGCGCGTCGCATTTTATCCCGATTCCGGTAATGCAACGGTAATTCTTGAGAGAAACAAGTATTATTACCGTGACACCGGAGAGACGAGCGATGATCCTCTCCAGAAGGAAGTTGTTCCGTTCAGAGTCAATATTGAGTTTTCGACCATACTTGATATGAGCGAAGCTGGTACCGAAGCATACGGAAGGTATACGTCGGGTACGCTTAGTGAGCTGAATAACCTTCCGATGCTTTATAATTCCAACCTTCCGCTTGCAAATCGTACAAAAGACGATTCGGTACGCGATCTGCATGCGACATATACCTACTTTTTCAACGTAAAGAATCCGATGTTCGAGAAGAGCGAGGTCAGAAATGCCCTTTCTGCTGTTCTTGACAGAGAAAAGATTGCGTCGATCGCTGTCTACGGTAAGGCTGCCACAGGTCTTGTAACCGACGGTGTTTTCTACACAACGAGAAAAACATCCTTCCGTGAAAAGGCAGGAAATGTCATGGGTGCTTCCATGACCGTTGATCAGGCAAAGAGCGTGATTGCCGCATCCGGTGCGGAAACAGGTGCCATAAAGCTTTCTGTCCGCGATAATGAATCGGAGATAGCAATCGCCGAGTATGTCAAGTCTGTATGGGAGCAGCTCGGCTACACCGTTGAGATTGAAGTGCTCAAGATCAGATCGATGAAATATTATCAGGTTGTCGGCAAGAAAAAAGACACCGAGGAATATGATGTTCAGTCGGTCTATGACGGACTTACGAGAGATCTGTATCTTGAAAAATATCAGTCGGGCGAGTTTGATGTAATCGGAGTCCAGTACAGCATGATGTCCACCGATCCGTTTGCGTCGCTTTCGCAGTTTGCCGCGAAATTCTCGGGCAACGCTTATGACTTTACCGAATCCGCCGAGTCGTTCGAAGAGGTTACTCATATAACCGGTTATGACAGCGAGGCATACAATAAGCTCATGGCTGATTATTTCGAAACGTCCGATGATGATAAGAGAGCAGAGATACTTGTCGAGGCGGAAAAGCTTCTGATGAAGGATCTGCCCGTGTCTCCGCTTTACTTCATGCAGAGCGGTTCGGTCAGCAATGCACGACTCAAGAATGTAACCTATACTTACG
>CALBLD010000206.1 GCA_937895775.1 uncultured Clostridia bacterium | reverse complement strand
CGAACCTGTGCAACAAGGGAAATTTCGGATACATCACTCTGCTCGGCGGATGCACCGATTACACCGGTGCGATAAAACTGTCTGCGAATGCGGCGGCGGCAATGCGTGCGGGTTGCGGAGTATGCAGAGTTGCGATCCCGCGATCGACTGTATCGCTGATTGCTCCCTGTCTGACCGAGGCAACGATCTCCACTCTGTGCGACAACGGCGGCGAAATGCTTTTTGACAAAAGCGGTATTGACCGTGCGCTTTCCCACACATCTGCGGCGGGCGTCGGCATGGGCTGGGGACAAGGCGGCAGTCGCGGCGAAATTCTTTCATATATAATTACAGGCTATGACAAACCGTTACTCATTGACGCGGACGGGCTGAACACTCTTTCACGGATCGGTGTTGGAATACTTGAAAGCAGGTCTGCGCCTACCATACTCACGCCTCATCCGAAGGAATTTGAGCGTCTGTCCGGGATTTCAACCGAAGAGATTCTTTCCGACCCTATCGGGAACGCAAAAAATTTTGCGGCAAGGCTCGGGGTGATTCTGCTTCTGAAAGGTCCGACAACGGTTATTACCGACGGAAGTCGGGTACTGCTCGTTGACAGAGGATGTCCCGGCATGGCTACCGCAGGCTCGGGCGACGTACTTTCGGGAATAATCACCGCGCTTCTCGGTTACTCGGATGAGGATCCGCTTATTACGACCGCCTGCGGAGCATGGATCGCGGGCAGAGCCGGCGAGATTGCCGAGGGCAGAACAAATCCGGTAAGCATGATCGCATCCGACACCGTTTCGGCAATACAGGATGCGGTTGCGGACATATACAACACAAATAATAATATTGCAAGGAGAACAAAAGATGAGACAGTTCAGAAATCCGATACTTGACAATATCGCCGATCCCGATGTTATTTTTCACGACGGGCTTTACTATCTTTACGCAACCTCGGGTGCCATAGGCACGCACGGGTACGAGGTATACAGCTCCGCCGATCTTGTCAACTGGGAAAAACGAGGCGAAATCCTGAAAGGGGCATGGGGGTTTGACTCGCACTTCTGGGCACCCGACATCAAGGAAAAAGACGGAAAATTCTACATGCTTGTGACCGCCTCCGAGCATCTCGGACTTGCTGTTTCCGACTCGCCGCTCGGACCGTTCGAACCGCAGGACGGATTCCTTTTCGACCACACGATCGACGGTCACATCTTTTTTGACGGGGACGACATGTACATATACTATGTATCATGGCGGGACGGTCACACCTACGGAATCTACGGCTGCAAAATGCTGCCCGACCGCATTACACCCGACCTTTCGACCGAGAAGCTGCTTCTTGTACATGAGCATGACTACGAGCGGCATCAGGCGGGGGTTGTCGAAGCTCCGTACATGCTGAAAAAAGACGGTGTTTATTACCTGACATATTCGGCTTGTCATTACGAATCGCCCTTTTACTGCGTCTGCTACGCAACCTCCGACTCTCCTCTCGGCGATTTCGTAAAATATGAGGGAAACCCGATTCTCGTCGGTGACGGCAAAACGGTCAGCGGTGCGGGACATCACTGCATCGTCTTTTCCCCCGACAAAAGCAGGATGATAATTCTTTATCACACCCACAAAAATCCGGGGACAATCCATCCGCGCGTGCTTGCCGTCGGAGGCATACGCTTCGAAGAAAAGGGCGGCAAAACCGTCCTCGTCTGCGACAGACCCGACACCGATTTTCACAAATATCCGCTTGACTGAATTATGGAAAAGCAGGCGGCGATCAATGATCGCCGCCTGCTTTTTTTACGGTTCTATGTCATACTTTACGACATACGGAATATTATCCTTGTCAAAATCGATCAGACACTTTGTCAGGTACCATGTTCTGCCCTTATCCGACGAACCCTGATAGAAAAGATAGACTTTTCCGTCATCGTCACGGAAAGCATACGGATGTCCCGATTCGCTCGAATTCCAGCTGCCTTCTTTCCCGCACCTTATAAACGGCTCGGCGAAAACTCTTCTGAAAAATTTTCCGTCATCCGAAACCGCAACGCCTATCTGCTGGGGTGTACAGTTATACGAACCACCGTAAAACATAAACATCCGACCGTTATTTACAACGGTTGCGGGTGCCTCGATACACTCTCCCTCCCACACAAGCTCGGGAGAAAGGAGCGACTGATTTGATATCTGTGAAAAGCTACCCGCCGAAAGATCAGAATCAACGGAAGCAACCGCTCCGCCGATCTTCTGTATCTTCATTGCGTGATCTCTTGTCGCAAAATACATATAAAGCTTCCCGTTAAACACGCACAGATCGGCGTCGATCGCTCTGCCGCAACACCAGTCAGCCGACGGGCGGAAGATCGGATTTGCCTTATCCTTTACAAAATCGGTTCCGTTTTCCGACCACGCATGACATATCGCATTGGTTCTGAAATCGCCGTAGGTCTGATAAAACAGATGCAGTCTGTCGCCGATTATAACCGCACCCGGCGCACCTATACCGACTTTTTCACATTCCATGGTTATCGGAAGCTCTCCGAGATCGGTCCAGTTATCAAGATCGTCCGACGAAGCGATGCCGACACCGATCTTGTTCACATCGGTATATCTTACCGTATAATAAAGATAATATTTACCCTTGAATTTCACTACCGCAGGATCTTTGGCGTGACTTCCGAGTCTTTCGTTCGTAAAATACATTATTTCTTTCCTCTCCGATTCAGATATGCCAGAAGGGCTGCAAGTGCCGCAACCGCAACAGCCCCCAAAAGGCATGCCGCAACAACGGTCACGGTTTTATCCGAAGTAATTCCGTGATCCCCGGCAGTCGTTACCGGCAAGGGGGAAAATCCTCCGTTACTTGTCTTTGTCGTACCGGGAACTGCGGTACCGATCGATGTGGTCGGCCGGGTCGCCCTCCCCGCCGTTGTTGTCTGCGGCGGATTGGTTGTCGGTGTCCGGCTCGTATGCGGACGGCTTGTCTGAGGAACACTCGTCTGCGGGGGCAGTTCGGCGGAAGTGTGCGGAACCGTCGTCGTCACCCTCGGCGGATCGGTCTTCGGAGCCTGTGATGTGGTTACACGGGATGTCGGCGGGTCCTGCGTCACTGTTATACTCTTGCCGTTCCATTTCGGAGTTCCGTAAAACATATCGACCGTATCGGTACCGACCGTAGAATACGCAAGTCCGAAGCGGCTGTTATCATATTTGCCACCCGGGAGAATTGCCGACCACGACAGGCTGTAAAACGACTGCTGTGAAGCATGGAAAGCATACGATTCGCTTGCGACCTGATATGCGGTCTTCCCGCCGTAACAGCTCAGCGGACTTTTATAATCAAGGATTATGCTGTCCTTTTTATAAAGGTGGAGATAAAGTTTCGATACCGTCCATGCACCGTACTTATCAAGACTTTCCCTGTCATATTTTTCGGACGCGGCAAATTCAACCGCCTTTTTCAGCGATCTTGATGTCACCATATGCGAATTGTGATAATTTTCGCCGTTTTCGTCATGCGATACCACAACCGTAGGCTGTTTGCGTCTTATCTCACGCACCAGTGCAAGCACGACGTTATCCTCGCCGCCCCAGACATCTGCGGCTTCTTTATACGTGGTCTTTCTGCCATGATCGACAAATCCGAGATAATCGGGATATGTTCTGACGCCCGAATTCCATATTCCCTTCATTCCCTCTTCATATCTCAGTCTCACGCAGAGGCAGGTGTATGTAACAGCGACGTTATAACCCTGTGCTATATACGCAGGAATCACGCCGCCGAGGAATATAAACTCATCGTCCTGATGCGTAGGCACGACAAGCATATCGCATTTTTCTTCGGGAGACTTCCATTTCATCATTTTCGGATCGGGATTATCGGCGTCCGAAAGCTCAAGGTAGACTATCCCGTATTCCTTATCTTTCTTCGGCATTTCGATCACGACTTTACGCGTGCGGGTATCAAGCTCATAAAAGCATGAAAAACCGTCGTACTTATCTCCGTTTTTATAGGTATTCAGTTTTTCATCGTTTTCGTCATATGATGTTATGGTAAACACCGAG
>CALBLD010000205.1 GCA_937895775.1 uncultured Clostridia bacterium | reverse complement strand
TGTTCTATGTCAAGTCCGGCAACATCCGGGGTAAATCCGCTATCAAGTGCCGATATCGCATTTTCAACCGATTCGTATGCCTTCAGAACGGTCGCCTTCTGTCTCTCGTTTGCAATCATCGGACTTTCATCATAATCGATCTTTCCGGTATCGAACAGTTTTCCGACGACCTGTGTTATCCTGTCAAATCCGTCGCCGTCCTTTGCCGAAACACTGATTACTTCCTCAAACCCGCAATCGGAAAGGTCGTCGGTGATCTTCGGGATTCCGAGATCGGATTTGTTTACAAGGGCGATCTTTGGGCATTTTTTCGCCGAAATCAGCGAAATAAGCTCATTATCCTCGGCTGTCAGCCGGGTGCTTCCGTCAAAAACGGCAAATATAAGATCAGCCGTTTCGATCGCGCGGAGCGACCGCTCCACCCCGATTTTTTCAATCGGATCGTCGCCCTCTCTTATTCCCGCGGTATCGGTCAGTACCAGCAGCACCGAGCCAAGTCTGACATTTTCCTCAATGGTATCGCGCGTGGTTCCGGCAATACCGCTGACTATCGCACGGTCAAAATCGAGCAATCGGTTAAGCACCGACGACTTTCCGGTATTCGGACGTCCCGCAAGCACCGTCCTGACGCCCTCGCGCACCATTCTCGCCGATTCATAGCTGTCTGCAAGTCTTTTCAGCTTATCGCTTATCAGGGTAAGTGCCGACCGCATCTCATCACGGCTCATATCGGCAAGATCCTCGTCGGGATAGTCGGCATAGACATACACCGACGACACGATTGTGCGCAGTTCTTCGTAAAGTTCGGATATCTGTGCGGACAGTCTGCCCGACATATGAGAACGTGCAAGTCGGAGCTGTTCCTCGGTCGATGCATCGATCAGGTCAATGACAGCCTCGGCTTCGGTCAGCGTAAGCCTTCCCGACACAAATGCGCGGCGGGTAAACTCACCCGCATCCGCGGGTCTCGCCCCCGCCGCATATGCGGCGGCAAGCACCTTTGAGCTTATGAGTATTCCTCCGTGACACGATATCTCAACCGTATCCTCCCCCGTATACGAAGCGGGCGCACGGAAAACTGTTGCGATACCGTCATCGATAATCCTGCCGTCCGACAAAATCTTACCGTAAAGTGCTTTATGCGAAGGCACATCCGCAAGCTTTTTCCCCGATACGGGCAGGAACATCCTGTCGGCGACCTTTATCGCATCGCTTCCGGATATTCTTATAACGGCGATTCCGCCCCTGCCGTGCGGGGTCGATATTGCGGCTATTGTATCGGTCATCATGCCCTCCTCAATGTTTATCAAAACAAAGCTTTACGAACCGCACGCAGAGTCCGAACCATGTTTCGACATGCGGGTCGTCATTGGCAAGTGCCATTCCGTGCCTGCCGTACGGATAGATATGCAGTTCGAACGGAACCTTCTTTTCGGACAGTGCTTCTGCCATGAGAAGCGAATTTTTGACCGGCACAATGTTGTCAGCCGCAGTCGCCCAGATAAAGCACGGAGGCGTATCCTCTGTGACGGCATTTTCGCAGGACAGCATTTTTGCCGTTTCGGGGTCAAAATCGTTTCCGAGCAGATTATACGTCGATCCCCAATGCGTATACTCATTACCGAGTGTAATTACGGGATAGCAGAGCAATCCGAGATCGGGGCGTGAGGACACTTTGTCAACATCGTCGCCGTCATTCCTGCCGCTGTCCCAGTATGTGACCGCGGTTGCGGCAAGATGACCGCCTGCGGAAAATCCCATAATCGCGATCTTATCGGGTGCGTAGCCGTAATCGCCCGCCATGTATCTTACAAGTCGTACCGCGCGGTTTGCGTCCTCAAGCGGTATCGGATGCTTATATTTTCCGTATCTGTAACAGAGTACGAACGCCGATATCCCGTATCTGTTGAATTCTTCGGCGATTTCGGTTCCCTCATAATCGTCACACCTGTTGCTGTATCCGCCGCCCGGCAGTACAATGACGCATTTATCCGCACCTTTGACGGTATAATCGAGAAGACACGGTTCCCGAAGTCCCTTTTCCGGGTCAAAATCCGGAGTAACATCCCAAAGTTTTATTTCCCTTATATCCGACATTTTAAGGTCATCCCTCTCCCGGCATTTATGCCGATCGTATTTACATTTACACGGTCATGATTATATCACAGATAATTGACATTGTCAATCACAGACTGCACTCTGCGTCGGATTTCACGCTCAAAAAAGTCGGACAATCTTGACAAAACCGCTTTTTAATGTTAAAATATTGTCATATTGATAAAACGGAGAAAAACCAAGATGAAAAACTATGATATTCTTATAATCGGATGCGGGGTGACGGGTGCCGCCGTCGCATACGAGCTGTCGCGGTTTGAGCTGTCGGTCGGAGTCGTCGAGCGTTCGAACGATGTCGGATGCGGTGCAACCAAAGCCAACAGCGCAATTCTTCATGCGGGCTACGATCCCGAACCGGGTACGCTCTGCGCGCGTCTCAACGTCGAAGGAGTAAAACTCGCAAAACAGATCTGCGAAAAACTGTCTGTTCTCCGACGTGAACTCCCGTCGTTTGTTCTCGCATTTACGGACGCCGACATCCGGCTTATACATGAGCTTAAAGAGCGCGCCGACGCAAACGGAGTCGAAGGGGCGCGTGTACTTTCGCGCGACGAGGTGCTTGCGATCGAACCGTCGGTAAATCCCGACATTCTCGGCGCACTTTATGCTCCGCACTCGGCAATAGTCGATCCGTGGGAGTACACCTGCGCAATGGCGGAAACCGCCGTTGTCAACGGTGCCGATGTCAATCTGTCCTGTGGGGTCAGGTCGATCGAAAAGCACGAAAACGGCTTTATCGTACACACAAGCGGCGGGGATTTTTCGGCGAAATACATTGTGAACGCCGCCGGATGTTATGCCTCGGAGATTGCTGCAATGGTCGGCGACACCGACATAAAACCGATAAATCTCTGCGGTCAGTATTATGTTCTCGACAAATGCGAGGGGAAAAAGGTAAATTCGGTCATCTTCCGCTGTCCGGACGAAAAGGGCAAAGGCGTACTCGTTGCGCCGACCGTCCACGGCAATATGATAGTCGGACCGGACGCATTTGAAGTCAGAGACGGCGACAGCGTCGGAACAGTTGCCGAAACGCTTCCGAAGCTCAAAACAAGCGGACTCCGTTCGGTTCCCGGCATAGATTTCAGACAGGTAATCCACGAATACGCAGGTGTCCGCCCGGCAACCGCCGACAGCGATTTTATTATAAATATCTCGCCCGCATGCGAAAACTTCGTAAATCTTGCGGGGATAAAGTCCCCCGGACTTCCCGCCGCGCCCGCCGTTGCGCTTGAGGGAATAAAACTGCTTCGCAAATGCGGACTCGAAACGAAAGAAAAGAAGAATTTTACAGACAAACGCGAAGTAGTCCGCTTCAACAAGCTCGGCGAAGAGGAAAAAGCCGAAATCATAAAGCAAGACCCGCTCTACGGACAGATAATCTGCCGCTGCGAGACGGTCACCGAGGGCGACATTGTTGCCGCGATAAGGCGTCCCATACAGCCGCGCAGCATAGATGCGATAAAGCGACGCACGGGTGCGGGACTCGGGCGGTGTCAGGGAGGCTTCTGCTCCCCGAGAGTACACGAAATCCTCGCGCGTGAGCTTGGTGTCTCGCCGCTTGACATTACGCTCGGAAACGACGGAAGCTACATTCTTACCGGAGAAACAAAGGAGGCGCAGAGATGACAGCCGACAGATATTATGATGTGATAGTTATCGGCGGCGGTCCCGCCGGACTTGCCGCGGCAGTATCCGCATGCGACAACGGCGCAGAAAGCGTTCTTGTCATTGAACGCGACCGCGAGGTCGGCGGCATTCTCAACCAGTGCATACACAACGGCTTCGGACTTCACTATTTCAAAGAAGAGTTGACAGGCCCCGAATATGCCGCAAGATTTGCGAAGATGGTTGCCGAAAAGGAGAACGCCGAGGTTCTCTGCAACACGATGGTGCTGAGCGTCACCCCCGACCGTCGGGTTGTATGCATAAGCAAGGAGCTTGGATACCGTGTTTACGAGGCAGGTGCAATAATCCTGTGCATGGGTTGTCGTGAACGCACAAGAGGAGCTATCGCAATACCGGGCGACCGTCCCGCAGGCGTTCTTACCGCAGGAACCGCTCAGCGATATGTAAACATCGAAGGATACATGCCCGGAAAACGCGTGGTAATACTCGGTTCGGGAGATATAGGTCTCATAATGGCGCGACGTCTTACCCTTGAGGGCGCAAAGGTACTCGCATGCGTCGAGCTTTGCCCCTATTCAAACGGTCTTACGAGAAACATTGTGCAATGTCTGAACGATTTTGACATCCCGCTTTATCTCTCGCACACCGTAACAAACATCATCGGAAAAGACCGGGTAGAGAAAATACAGATCAGCCGCGTGGACGGATACACCCCGATTCCGGGCAGCGAATTCGAGATCGAATGTGACACGCTCCTTCTTTCGGTCGGTCTGATTCCCGAAAACGAGCTTACAAAGGGTGCGGGCATTGAGATCGACCGCCGAACAAACGGCGCATTCGTTCACGAAAACATGGAAACATCGGTTCCCGGAATATTTGCCTGCGGAAATGTTGCACACGTTCACGATCTTGTCGATTATGTCACTGCGGAAAGCCTTCGCGCGGGTGCGTCCGCGGCAAAATTTGCGGCGGGAGTCAGATGCGGCGGCAGATCGGTTTCGGTCAGAAACGGAAACGGGGTAAACTACACTCTGCCGCAGTTCATACGTCCCGAAAACATCGACAAATCGGTTGAGATATTCTTCCGCACGAACAAGGTCAGAGGCAAATCGGTTATCAGGGTCACAAGCGGCGGCACGGTTATCGCACAGTTCAAGCGCGAGCGCATGGCACCGGGCGAGATGGAAAAAATCACAATCCCGAAGCCGCTTTTTGCAAAAGTCAACGACGAACTGGTCGTCGAAGTCTGCGACGACCCGGTATGACCGCCGTATAAGCATTTTGTGGAATGGAGATAAAAACATGAAAGAAGTAATCTGTATATGCTGTCCCAAGGGCTGTCATCTGAATGTTGACGACGAAAACGGATACGCAGTAACCGGAAACGGTTGTGCGAGAGGCGTCGAATACGGAAAAAAGGAGCTTATCGCGCCGACGAGGGTCATAACCTCCACGGTCAGGATAAACGGAGCCGCATACGTCCGCTGTCCCGTAAAGACAAGCGCACCTGTCCCGAAGGGTATGATAAGCGAGATCATGAAAAAGCTTGACGATGTGCTGCTGACGGCACCCGTGTCGGTCGGCGACGTCGCGCTTGCAAACGTCTGCGGTCTCGGTATTGACATCCTTGTAACAAGAAATCTGTAAACCTGTCAGCGTGGCGGTGCCAAAGGTACTGCCACGCATAATTATTTTAAAAATTACTTTACAAAAATGAAAATATAATGTATAATGACTGAAAATGCATGTCCGCGGAGGAAAACAAAATGATAAAAGAAAATCTTGAATATCTGAGATCGTTCGATCCCGACGTTGCCGATGCCGTTGCCGCCGAACTTCTGCGTCAGCAAAGCAAAATCGAGCTGATAGCTTCCGAAAACTTTGTTTCAAAGGCAATACTTGCGGCAAACTCGTCTGTTCTTACAAACAAATATGCCGAAGGCTACCCCTCGCACCGTTATTACGGCGGATGCGAATGTGTGGATATCGTTGAAAATATTGCGCGTGACCGCGCATGCAGACTTTTCGGAGCCGAACACGCAAACGTTCAGCCGCACTCGGGCGCACAGGCGAACACTGCCGTCTACACCGCACTGCTTAAACCCGGCGACACGGTTATGGGAATGAATCTTGCGCACGGCGGACATCTCACGCACGGCAGTCCGGTCAATCTGTCGGGCATGCTTTATCACTTTGTTCCCTACGGAGTAAACGACGAAGGATTTATAGACTACGACGAGGTCGAACGCATCGCACTCGAATGTAAGCCGAAACTTATTGTAGCCGGCGCATCCGCATATCCGAGAATCATCGACTTCGAAAGATTCGGAGCCATTGCCAAAAAGGTCGGTGCATATCTCATGGTAGATATGGCGCACATTGCGGGACTTGTTGCCGCAGGACTTCATCCGTCTCCGATTCCGTATGCCGATATCGTTACGACAACCACCCACAAAACGCTCCGCGGTCCGCGCGGCGGTATGATACTTTGCAGAGAGGAATATGCAAAAGCCATAGACAAGGCAATATTCCCCGGTACGCAGGGCGGTCCGCTTATGCACACAATCGCCGCAAAGGCGGTCTGCTTCGGCGAAGCACTCAAGCCCTCGTTCAAAGAATACGCGGGACAGGTCGTCAAAAACGCACACGCATTTGCGAAAGCATTTTCGGAGAACGGCTTCAACATGGTATCCGGCGGAACGGACAACCATCTCATTCTGCTTGATCTGCGCTCCTTCGGAATTACAGGCAAGGATTTTGAGCATCGTCTCGATGCGGTCAACATAACAACGAACAAAAACGGAATTCCCAACGACCCCGAAAAGCCTTTTGTCACAAGCGGACTGCGCGTCGGAACCCCCGCCGCGACTACGCGCGGACTGCGCGAGGATGATTTCGCAAAGATCGCCGAACTTTTCAGACGCTGCGCCGTCAAAGACGATGATGCATTTGCGGAAATTGCCGATGACATCAGAGCCGAGGTTACGAAGATCACGGCGAAATATCCGCTTTACGAGGAAAACTGATATGAATCAGGAAGAAAGAATTTTTGCCGGCGTACTCTTTTTTCCGGGCGATCCGGTGCTTAAAGCGATAAAACTGCGCACTCACAATCTTAATGTCGATTACAACGCAACTCACGAAGACGAGGTCGAAAAACGTGCCGCAATACTCGGAAAGATACTCGGAGAGTTCGGAGAGGGCGGATTCATTCAGGGTCCGATCGCCTTCCACTACGGGAAGCACACGAAAATCGGCAAACGCTTTTTCGGAAATTTCAACCTGACAGTACAGGACGATGCAGAAGTAATTATAGGTGACGACTGCAATTTCGGACCGAACACGACGATCGTGACCCCGCTCCACCCGATGATTGCAGCTGAGCGCAAGGCGATAAAGGACGGCGACGGAAACATCCGCCGCCTCTGCTGGGCAAAGCCGGTACACATCGGCAACGACTGCTGGTTCGGAGCGGGTGTGACCGTCTGCCCCGGCGTCACCATAGGTGACCGCTGTGTAATCGGAGCCGGAAGTGTTGTAACGCACGACATTCCGCCCGACAGCTTTGCAGCCGGAGTTCCGGCAAAGGTAATCAGAAAAATCACCGACGCCGACAGCATGAAGCACAAGCCCGACATCCTTTTTGACTGTTCAACAGAATAAAATAATACAATTACTCAAAGGAGAAAGAACATGACCGAATTTGAAAGACTGAAAAATCTTGAGGTTCCGACGGGGCCTGTCGATATGATACTCGACACCGACGCATTCAATGAGATCGACGATCAGTTTGCAATTTCCTACATGCTCGCAAACAAAGAGCGGCTTAATGTAAAGGCTATAACCGCCGCTCCCTTCTTCACACACGACAACTACAACTCGGTGTCCGCCGCGGACGGAATGGAAAAGAGCTACATGGAGATACACAAACTTCTGAAGCTCGCCGACCGCACCGACATCGAAGAGCTTGTATACAGAGGATCGACCGAATTTCTTCCCGACGAACATACTCCGGTCGATTCGCCCGCGGCGCGCAGAATTGCAGAGCTTGCGCTCGGATACAGCAAAGAAAAGCCGCTTTATGTGGTTGCGATAGGTGCCATAACCAATGTTGCCTCGGCAATAATCATGCAACCCGAGATAACCGATCGTATCGTGATCGTATGGCTCGGCGGACATGCCGAATGGATGAACGACACGCGCGAATTCAACATGCTTCAGGATGTTGCCGCCGCACGCATAATATTCGGCTGCGGTGCACCTCTTGTTCAGCTCCCCTGCGGAGGTGTTGTTGACAGATTTGCCACCTCCGAACCCGAACTTCGCCACTGGCTTTACGGAAAGAACAAACTTTGCGACTATCTTGTTGACAATGCGTGTGCGGCGGCGAACAGCTATGCAAGCGGACGTCCTTGGACCCGTGTCATATGGGATGTTACTGCCGTCGCATGGCTTATCAACGACGGATCGCGTTTTATGTCATCGAGAATCATCCCCTCGCTCATTCCCGAATACGACAATCATTACGGACACGACTATTCGCGTCACAGTATGCGGGTAGTCACATGGATAAACCGCGACCGCCTTTTCGAAGACCTTTTCGGAAAGCTCTCGCAAATGTAAAAACATAAAACGGAGACGCTTCATGCAAAGCGTCTCCGTTTTTCTATTTACCGAACATTTTCCGAAAAAAACCTTTTATTTTCATCGTAAGCTTTTCGGTTATCGGCTCGGCGAGCGGTTCATCGAGAACCCACGGAAGTTTTATACCCGTGACCGAGAGCGTAAAGTATTATCCGGTCTGTTCGTTTGGCGAGGCAAAGCCGTCGGTGATTACAATGCTCAGAAACATACTGTCGTGTATATCGATCTCATATTTTCCCATTACTTCGACGGTTCCGCAAACGGTATAATCGACATTGATATAGTCTATACCGCCATCGGTTTCGACACTCATTATCTCGTCCGGTTTTGAGACATCGACCCCGAATCCGTCCAGAAATTCGCCGAGTTTCGGGAATCCGGCTTTTATCTGTGCATAATAATTGCGGCAGCATGCGCACTCGCAGAGAGCATGCGTTTTATAATATTCCCTGCTTTTTTCGGTATCGACGCAAAAGACATAACCGTCTTTTTCGATAATTTTCACGGTTGCACCTCATTTTTCACTGATTTCAGAAAAGGGAAAGCTGATCTCCGCCCGAAAACGTCTCCTCCTCGCTGTTCTGTGCAAAAGTCTGCGTGTTCACGGGAAGAGTGTCTCCCGGCTTTTCATCCGCCTGATGTTTATTATGCGATGCTCCGAAAAGGGACATCTGATTTGTATCATTAAGCCCGGCAAGAACGCCCGCATCCTCAAGGATCTGCATAACCGCCTTTGAAATTCCCGCACGCAGGCGCAGATCCTCGCGCGAAAGAAATTCTCCCTCCTCACGTACCTGCACGATCTTGTCGGCAACCGTATCGCCGAGTCCGGGCAGAGAGTTCAGCGGAACACGTATCTTTTTATTCACCTTATCCTCAGGCAGAAATTCACGCGAACCCGATCTGTAAATATCCACGGGCAGGTAGCCTATACTGCGTGCCATGCTTTCATCGACAATCTGCAGATATGTCATGGAATCTCCGTCCTTGGGTGTGCTTGTCTTGTTCTTTGCACGCTCGTTTATCGCCTGCATCTCCGCTTTGACTGCCGATCTGCCCTTTATTACTATCGACGAATCGAAGCCGGACGGAGCGACGGTAAAGAACGCCGCATAAAATTCAAGCGGACGATGCACCTTGAACCATCCGAGACGTATTGCCGACATATTATATGCGGCGGCATGCGCCTTCGGGAACATGTACTTTATCTTTTTACACGAGCCGATATACCAGTCGGGTACATTTGCGTCCCGCATTTCCTGCTCCCATTCGGGGGTCAGTCCCTTTCCCTTTCTCACGCTCTCCATTATCTTAAAGGCATGAGAATTTTCAACCCCGTAGCGTATAAGCGTCAGCATTATGGAGTCACGTGTTCCGACGACCTCGGATATCGTGCATATTCCGTCACGTATGAGATCCTGTGCATTGCCTGTCCAGACATCGGTTCCGTGAGACAGTCCGGATATCTGCAAAAGGTCGGAAAAAGTTTTCGGCTTTGCTTCTTCAAGCATCTTCTGGACGAATCTTGTTCCGAATTCGGGAAGCGCCCATGTACCCACGTTGCAATCAATATCGCCTTCCTTTATTCCGAGCGGTTTCAGCGACAGGAACAGCTCATAGACCTGCGGGTCATTCATCGGAACGTCCATTACCGAAAGTCCGGTGTACTTTTCGAGCCACTTATATTTGGTCGGCATATCATGACCCAACTCGTCAAGTTTCAGAATGGTATCATGCATATACGCAAAAGCGAAGTGAGTTGTAATTATATCCGAATTCGGGTCGTCGGCAGGATGCTGTACCGGTGTAAAATCGGTAACGTCATACTCCCTCGGGATTACCACGATTCCTCCGGGATGCTGTCCCGTGGTGCGCTTTACACCGACGCAGCCGTTCACGAGGCGGTTGATCTCGGCTTTGTTGACCGATACTCCCTTTTCGTCAAGATATTTCATGACATACCCGTATGCGGTCTTTGACGCAAGAGTACCGAGCGTTCCCGCTCTGAAGACGTTTTCATGTCCGAAAAGTTCTTCGGTATACTTATGCACGCGTCCCTGCACCTCGCCCGAGAAGTTCAGGTCTATATCGGGTGATTTATCCCCGTAAAATCCGAGGAAGGTCTCAAACGGAATATCATGTCCGTCGGGTATCATCCGCGTTCCGCAGTGAGGGCAGTTTTTCTCGGGAAGGTCAAACCCCGATCCGACCGAGCCGTCGGTTATGAATTCGCTGAATCTGCATTTCGGGCAACGATAATGCGGCGGAAGCGGGTTGACCTCGGATATACCCGCCATTGTTGCGACAAAGGACGATCCGACCGAGCCTCTCGATCCGACGAGATAGCCCTGCGACTCCGAATAGCCGACAAGCTTCTGCGCTATCAGATAAAGCACGGCAAAGCCGTTCTTTATGATAGAGCTTAATTCCCTGTCAAGCCTTGCGGTCACGATCTCGGGAACCTCACCGTTGAAGCCGTACCAATCCATCGCCCTTTCGCGGCACATCTGCTGAAGCTCATCTTCCGCGCCCTCGATTTTCGGAGTGAACGCCCCGTCCGGGATCGGAAGTATCTTTTCACATTCGGCGGCAACAGCCCTTGTATTGGTTACGACAACCTCATATGCTTTTTCCTTGCCGAGATACGAAAACTCTTCAAGCATTTCGTCGGTCGTGCGCAGATAAAGTCCGACATCCTGATCGCCGTCGGCATACTTCTGCCCTTTAAGCAGTATTTTGCGGTATATCTCGTCCTCTTTGTTCAGAAAATGACTGTCGGTCGTGGCACACACCGGGATATTGAGTTTCTCGCCGAGCGCAACTATCCTGCGGTTGAGATCGCGCAGTCCCTCTTCGTCGGCGACACTGCCGTTTCTTATCAGAAAGCGGTTATTGCAGATCGGTTGAATTTCAAGATAATCATAGAAGGATGCAATCCTTTCGATATCCGCCTCCGGCTTATTGTCGAGAATCGCGCGGAAAAGCTCACCCGCCTCGCAGGCGGAGCCGATTATCAGACCGTCCCTGTACTCATTCAGCAGAGATCTCGGAATACGGGGAAATCTTCTGAAATAGTTCAGATAGCTTTTCGATATCAGCTTATAAAGATTTTTCAGCCCGATAAGATTTTTTGCGATAATTATCATGTGATAGGTACGCAGCTTGAGCGGGTCAGCCTTATCCGCCATGACAGTATTCATCTCGGAAACAGTTGCGACACCCTCACTGAGCAGTTTACCGCTCATCTTGAAAAAGATCATTGCAAGCATCTCGGCATCGTCACAGGCTCTGTGATGATTGAAATCGCCGAGACCGTAATATTCGGCAAGACTGTCAAGCTTGTGCTTCTTCAGCTCGGGCGAAAGATATCTGGAGAGGGCAACCGTATCGAGATACGGGTTCGGAAATACGATCTTGTTATCCTCGCATACCTTTCGTATAAATGAAATATCAAAGCCCGCATTATGCGCGATCAGCAGTCTGTCCCCCGCAAATTCGAGAAAGCTCTGCACTGCGCTGAGCTGTGACGGCGCTCCGGCGACCATCTCGTCTGTGATTCCGGTAAGCTCGGTGATATTTTCGGGGATATGCATCTCCGGATCGACAAAAGTATTGAAGCGGGCGATGACCTTACCACCCTTTACACGTACTGCACCGATCTCGGTGATCTTACATGTCAGGACGGACAGACCCGTCGTCTCTATATCGAAAACGCAGAATTCATCATCGGCAAATCTGAGATCACAGTCGCCGTAGACCGCCCTTGCGGTATCGTCAACGTAATATGCCTCCATGCCGTAAAGTATTTTTATATCCTTTTTGGCAGTACAGTCCTTAAGAATCGGAAATGCCTGCACGTTCCCGTGATCGGTCACGGCGAGCGAATCCCATCCCCACGATTCTGCGGTTTCGACCGCAAATTCGGGAAATGTCAGTGCATCCATGGTTGACAGGTTGGTATGCATATGAAGCTCGACACGCTTTTCGGGTGCGTTATCCGTGCGAGGCACCGGCGTTACCTTTGCGATTGACGATACGTTCAGCACATTTTCTTCGTCAAATTTGTCGGGTTTTATGCTTCCGTATGCGCAGACCCACAGGCTGTACACGGTTACGGCGTCGGATATTCCGCGTTTTATCGTCCGACCGGATTTCTTTATTATTTTTTCAAGAGCATTTCCTTCATCGACCGGAAGTGAAAGCTTCATATTTACCGAAGAATCATTGTCGGTGATCCCGACAGTCATCATCAGTTTTTCGCCGCTCCGCGACAACTTGGACTCATACTGATTGACCCTGCCGAGTACGGCGACCTTTTTCTGCCCGCTCATATCAAGAGCACTGCGTATCGAAATCGGGGCAAGCTCAAACGGCTCACCGTATATGTACTCCGGATTATTCAGATCGAATATCATATATCCGCTCTTGCAGGTACCGTCCTCCCGCATTTCAAATACACCGGGAGTGGTATAAAGGCTGTTGACCCGCTCATACGAACTCTCTTCCGCCTTTTTCTGCTCGGCTTCCTCCTGCAAGGCTCTCTGCCTTGCCGCTTCCCTTGCCTGAGCCTCGGCTTCGGCACGCATTACCTCAAGCTCCTGCTTTCTGCTCTGCGCAAATCGCTGTCTGCGGTCATCGAATCTTCCCGATTCAACTATCCTGACATCCTTTTTTATGCCGAACTCCGCCTCGATTATTCCGGACATCAGTTCTGGAGTTCCCGCCTTACAGACAAGTCCGACACCGCCCGCCGAAAAATCGATCGCTATTTTTATAGTGCCGTCATCCTCTGTCAGACTGTAATTACCGAAAAATCCGCTTGTGACATAGCCTATCCTGTGCGCCTCGGTAATTATCTCGTGAACATAATCGAAATAAAAGCTGTCGGCAGGATAGTGCGGCAATATACGCACCGAACGGAGATCATACGCCGCCGCGATTGCGTCCTCTATCCGATAAAGATCGGCTTTTTTCACCGGATTTTCAAGATCGACGCCGATCTCGATCATTCTGTGTTCCCTGTCCGCTTTTACCGTATAACGCGAAATGCCCGCAAGTATTTTGCGGGCTTTTTCATCCGGATCGTATTTGCTGAATTTTTCAAAAAAGTTCTTTTCCATATTTTTGTTTCCGCCCGACTCAAAGTATCGGGCTTCCCTTTCCTTTGACGGTAATTTTTCCTTCTTACCGTCAGCATGTCTGTATAAAAGACTTTTAACTCAAAAATCACGCCGCAGGGCGTCTGCCCTGTCAGAGTTTGTTTATTTCCTCGACAAGTCTGTCGATTGCGCTGTTTTCCGCAAGTTTGCAGACTGTTTTTCCCTCTTTGAAGAGCAGAAACTCACCGTTTCCACCCGCAATACCGATATCGGCATCCGATGCTTCTCCCGGACCGTTCACGGCGCAACCCATAATTGCAACCTTTATCGGACGGGACGGGGCAAGCATATCCATTCTCTTTTCAAAATCGTTTACCAGTCTGATCAGATCGACCTTGGTTCTGCCGCAGGTCGGGCAGGAAACAAGGTACACCTTCCGTTTCGCATCCATACCGAGCGCGTGTAAAATTTCTCTTCCGCGTATGACCTCAAGAACCGGATCCGCCGTCAGCGACACACGCAATGTATCGCCTATTCCCGACATCAGCAGCGAACCTATACCGACAGCCGATTTCAGGGTTCCCGTTCTGTCCGTACCCGCCTCGGTCACACCCACATGAATCGGATAGTCGCACATCCCGGCGACAATCCGGGTTGCATTTGTCATTCTGAAAACATCGGAAGATTTTATCGCAACGATTATATTATCAAAATCAAATTTTTCAAGCGCGCGGATATTGTCGATCGCCGATTCGGCAAGTGCCTCGGCGGTAGGCGCGCCGTGTTTTGCGAGCAGGCGTTTATCAAGCGAACCCGAGTTTATCCCGAGCCTTATCGGGATATTTTTCTGTCTGCACTTATCGGCTACCGCCTTTATCCTGCTATCATCTCCGATATTGCCGGGATTTATTCGTATCTTGTCGGCTCCCGCATCGGCAGATGCGATTGCCAGCTTATAGTCAAAATGTATATCCGCAACGATCGGAATATCTATATCCGACTCCTTTAGTCTTGCGAGCGTCCGCACTGCGTTTTCATCCGGAACAGTCATGCGCACTATGTCACATCCGACGCCACAAAGTGCTTTCATCTGCGCATAAGTTGCATCAAAATCGGACGAGGCGGTATTTGTCATTGACTGAACGCTCACCGGTGCGTCTCCCCCGACGGCAACATCTCCGACCGATATTTTTTTCGTCTTACGTCTTATTTCGTTATAATCCATCTGCCATCACCGATTGCCCGCAAAATCACGGGCAAAGTCTAAAGCCTTTTTCTGAAAAGCGTAACTATATCCTTTCCGGACACAACAAGCATAAGTCCCATCAGAATAACAATTCCCACAAAATGAATCTTTGCCTCGATCTCGCCCGGAACCTTTTTTCTGAATATAAGCTCGATAAACTGGAAAACCAGTCTTCCGCCGTCAAGTGCGGGGATAGGCAGCAGATTCATGACTCCGAGGTTCACGCTTATCAGTATAACGACCGAAAGGAAGGTCGTTCCGCCCTGCTTTGCGGCGGCACCGATCTGTTCGGTAACGCCGATCGGTCCCGACACCTCGCCGACTCCGTATCTGCCGGTTATCAGATCATACAGTCCCTCCCAGACCTGCCGCACATAGAGACAGCAATAGGAAAACGACTGCTTCATTATCTCGGGAAATGTCTTTTTGACCTGATAGAATTTGAAATCGACATCGCCGAACGCAATTCCGTTCACCGCTGTGCGGGGGAAAACGACATCCTTTACGGTTATCTTTTCTCCGTCGCGCACGACAGTGACATCGACCGGATCGATTCCGCGTCTGCTTATCTGGTAGACGACATCCATATGTGTGCTTACTCTTACTCCGTCGATTGCGACTATTCTGTCGTTTTCACGGAGATAAGCGTTGCTTGTAGCATTTTCATCGAAAGACGCAACCGTGGTTCCGCCGAGATGTGCCATAGTAACCACCATTACGAATGTCAGCAGGAAGCCTATCACGATATTCACAACTCCGCCTGCGGCGGTTATGATTATCCTTTGCCAGACCGGCTTTTTGTTCAGCGCGCGCGGATCATCGGTTTCCTCGTCCTCGCCCGCCATCATGACAAAACCACCTATCGGAAGAGCGCGTAGTGAGTATGCAATTCCGGTTTTCTTTGAAGTCCTGCTTACAATTTTCGGACCCATTCCGATTGCAAATTCATGAATATGAACATCAAATATCCGTGCGGCGGTATAATGTCCCATCTCATGCACAAATATCAGCCCGCCGAACACAAGCACTGCCACAACAACGGTTAATACAACAGACAAATGAAAATCCTTCTTTCAGTTTAATCGAAAATACAATATCTTCAAACAGCAGTATCGGTCAACAATCACTTTTTATTCCGACAATTTCTCTTACGAGTGCCGCAGCATCCTTTTCCGCCCCGACAACATCCTCCACGCTTTTAACTGCCCTGTTTTCGTATGTGTGAACAATCCGGTATGCGAGATCGCCGATGTCAAGAAATCCTATTTTACGGTCAAGAAAAAGTTTTACCGCCTCATCATTTACCCCGTTCAGTACCGCAGGCAGAACGCCGCCTTCTCTCATTACATATTCCGCGAGCGACAAGGTTCCGAAGGTTTCGAAATCCGGTCTGTCAAATGTCAGCGAAAACGGCTTTGCAAAATCCATTTTCGGGGTCGCTCCCTCAAATCTGTCCGGATAGGAAAGCGCATACTGTATGCACATCCGCATATCCGGAAGCGCAAGCTGTGCGATCACCGCTCCGTCCGCATATTCAACCATCGAATGTACGATCGACTCACGGTGTATCACAGGCTCAATCCTGTTTATCGGCAGATCAAACAGATACGCCGCCTCAATCATCTCGAAACATTTATTCATCATTGTGGCACTGTCTATCGTGATCTTCGCACCCATATTCCATGTCGGGTGACGTAGTGCCTGCTCGGGGGTTACCGATTTCAGTTCCTCCCGCTTTTTTCCGTAAAAGGGACCGCCGGACGCGGTCAGAATGATGCGGCTGACCTCCTCGTGCCGTCCCGACATCAGACATTCGAATATTGCGCAATGTTCGGAATCGACAGGCATCAGCGTCACGCCCGATTCTCTCACTGCTCTCATTA
>CALBLD010000204.1 GCA_937895775.1 uncultured Clostridia bacterium | reverse complement strand
TCTTCCTTGATGCGGCGCAGTTTTGCGAGAGAGAATACCTGAAATCCGCCCGAATCGGTGAGTATGGGGCGATCCCAGTTCATGAATCTGTGAAGTCCGCCGAGTTCTTTTATTACTTTGTCTCCCGGTCTGATGTGAAGATGATAGGTGTTGGAAAGCTCAACCTGACAGCCGAGTTCACGCAGATCGAAGGCAGATACGCCGCCTCTGATTGCGGCGCATGTGCCGACATTCATGAAAACAGGTGTTTCGATTGTGCCGTGAACGGTCTCCATTCTGCCGCGTCGGGCATGACCGTCTTTTTTGATTAGTGTGAATTTTGACATTTTCGTGTTCCGCACAGAACAGGTGCGGTACTCCTTGTTTTATTTGAAGACGGGCTGTCGAACGAACGTCGATCCCGCCTTTTTGACTGATACTGTTTTATATCCGTTTAAACAGATGCTCGATCTCGTGTTTCGAGACCTCTATCGCAACCGGTCGCCCGTGCGGACAGCAGATGATTTCAGGATTGCTTTTCAGCGCACGGACCACCCAGTCGAGATTTTCGTCGCTGTCGTATTGCCCGGCTTTTATCGCCGCCTTGCAGGAACCCTGGTAAAGTGCCTCTTCAAAGAAGCTGTCCTTTGTTGATTCAATGTCTCCGGTTCCGCCCGCAAGCCTGCCGGCAAGCGTTTCTATCATTGCGGTTGCCCTTTCCGCATCAAGCATTGACGGGATTGCGGTTACCGATATGTTCTTTCCGTTCATCGTAAACGAAAAACCGACCTTTTCAATCCTGTCGCGGTAGGTTTCGACTGCGTCACATTCCTCGGGTGTAAGTGAAATTTCTATCGGTACAAGTAAAAGCTGACTGTTGCCGCTCTGTGCGCGCAAAATCTTTTTCATCTGCTCAAAGAGAATACGCTCGTGCGCAGCGTGCTTGTCTATGACCATGATCTTGTTTCCGGTTTCGACAAAAATGTATGTGCGGAAGGCGCACCCTATCATTCTGTAATCGTCGGCTGAACTGCTGTTGACTCCGGAGGTCAGACTGAAATTGTAGCCTGCGGATGACGGCTCCCTTTTTTCGGGTATCTGTCCGCCTGTTTGAACTGCTCTCGTATTTTCGGTGTCGGACACCTGCAAAGGATGCCGATCGGCGTCGGTTTTTGCGGAAGGCATCGGTTCGACCGATCCTTTGTCATCATCGGTGCTTGCGTCCGAATACATGCTGTATAGCTCCGGAATTATGCGACTGCGATGTGCCGATTCGGGCGGAGCGTCCGAGTCCGAGGGCGGCGGAGACGGAAAACTGTCATCCTGCAAAATCAGATCGGATATCGGTACGCTCCCGGAACTGTTTTGCCCGTCCGACTGCGGAAGTTCGTCTGTCAGATGAATACTGTCGAAAATCTGCTGTTGATTGAGCTTTTTTGCCTCAGAATCTGCAATTCTGTCGTAAACGGGTACAAATGCGTTGTACATGCTGTGTTGATCGGGCGTCATCTGCTCGGGTTCAAACAGCACCTGCGGTCTGTCGGTGGCTTGCATGAGTGCATTCCTGACGGCACAGAATATGCTGTCAAAAACAAGACGCTCGTTTGAAAATTTTACCTCCATTTTTGTGGGATGAACGTTGACGTCCACAAATGTGGGGTGAATGTAAATGTAGAGTACGCAACAGGGAAATTTTTCGACCTCAATGTAACTTTCGAAAGCCTGCTCAAGGGCTGCCGTCGCTGTTTTTGATTTTACATATCTGCCGTTGATGAAAAAGTTCTGATAGTTTCTGTTTGAACGGACATTGTCGGGTCTGCTGATGTATCCGTTTACCTCAACTCCGTCGGTCATTGAGTCAACTTCGATCATCTTGGAAGCAAAATCTCGCCCGAGAATCGAATAGACGGCTGAAAAAATCTTTGAGTCACCGTTTGTGCAGAATTTGATGTTGCCGTCCGATATGAATTTTATTGCAATGTCGGGACGTGAAAGTGCGATCTTTTCCACGGTCGCGGCGACAGCCATTGCTTCCGACTGGTCTTTTTTCAGAAATTTCCGCCTTGCGGGAACATTTGCAAACAGCTCTTCGACTATTACGGTTGTACCGTTTCTGCAGCCGACCTCCGAAAGATCGGTCACCTTTCCGCCGCTGCTGCAAAGGAGGGAACCGAGATTGTCGC
>CALBLD010000203.1 GCA_937895775.1 uncultured Clostridia bacterium | reverse complement strand
CCGCCGTATCACAGGGAGTAATTACATGAGCAGAGACATTCGTCTGAAAGCGGAACAACTGAATAAAAAGCAGCGGCGAAAACGTCTTTGGTACAGAATCCTGTCGGTACCGGTCTGCATTGTTGTTTTCATAACGACATATGCAATGATCCTGCCGGCAATCACGCTGGAGTCGTCCCCCGACACCCTTTGCGGCATTGAAGCGCACGTCCACGGCAACGACTGCTACGAAACGTCCGGAATCCCCGAACACAGTGTGATAAACTGCGGTGTCGGCGACAATCCGGACAGCGGCGAATACATAATTCACAGTCACGACAGTTTCTGCTTCGACGACAGGGGCGAACTCATATGCGCTCTTCCAGAGCAGACAGAACATACGCACACAGATGAGTGCTATGACGGTGACAGCCTTATATGCAAAAAAGTAATCGGCATCGATCATCGGCATACCGCCGACTGCATCACGGTCGTCCCGGCGACAGAACCGCAGGGGCTTATCTGCACAAAAACCGAACACAAACACACCGCAGGATGCTTTGCGCTCTTCTCCGCATCGGTCGGCACAGCCGACATAAATATTGCTCTGACCGACGACGTTCCCGAATCGGGCTGTTACAAAGCCGCTCTTGCCGCAGGAAGCGATCTGCTTGAAGGCAAAGATATCCGTTTTCTGTGGTACAAAAGCATCGACGGCGGAAAAACCTACACCGCGGTTGAAAAAAGAATATATGAAATAAACGGAAATGTCGTTGCAAATATCGACGATGCCCACGACTCTGCGCTGAATCTTGCTCTGGACAGCGGAACGGTCACCGAAACGCGGACATCGGTAAAATACAGAGTCACGCTGATGATCGACGGCACCGAATACGAAAGCATTTCCGCCGAGATTGAAAACACGACCTATCAGGCATCGGTACTGAACGGCAGCTTTGAATCCCCCGATCTGACAGATCATCAGTATCAGGAGTTTGTTCCCGAAGGAACGCCCGGACTCTACTGGAAAACGACGGTCGGAAACGAGGAAGGCTACACAAGCGGAGACAAACAGCACGCTTACGGCGGAGGTCTTATTCAGCAGGGAGTTCATTATATCGAGATCGTGGACACTTCCGGCTCTTCCTCAAGTACAAGCTCACACAAATATCAGGCGGCAAACTGGCACGGTCAGGGCAATGCGTCCGCCGGAAAACAGTACGCCGAGATCAACGCGGGTGCGCAGGGCGCACTCTACCAGACGGTAACCACCATACCCGGGACGACGATGTACTGGTCGGTCGATCACAGCGGACGGAACGGAACCGACACCATGGCAGTGGTCATGATGCCCGAAAAGCTGGCAAAGGATGTAATTACTCAGGAACAGCTGCTGGCTGTAATCAATTCTCCCGAAAAATACAACGCCACGGTATTCAAAAATCTTACCGCATCAAAAGGCACATGGACAACCCATTCCGGGCAGTACACGATCCCGGACGGTCAGCATGAGACAAGATTCTTCTTCGTTTCGATATCGGCGGCGGGAAACAACGCATACATCGGAAACCACATCGACAACGTCTGGTTCAGCCAGAAGATACCGCCCGCATCATCAACGAAGCCGTATCTCACACTGACAAAGACGGTAAAAGGCGATCTGTCAGAATATGAGCTTGAAAAGCTCTCGGACAAGCTGACCTTTGAACTTCAGAGATCAAACACCAAAAACGGCACATACACAACGGTAAAGACCTACAAAGCTTCCGAAATCGGCGAATGGTCAAGAAACAGTGACGGTTCGCTGTCGCTCTGGACAAGAATTTCGATGAAAGACTACACAATCGGCTATTATTACCGGATCATCGAAAGCGGCGCAGAACTTGACGGCTATACCCTGTCTGCGACCGCCTCGGGCAGTGCGGTCAGTCTGAGCAGCAGTACGGCGGCGGATTTTACCTTTACAAACAGCTACACTGCGCTCGGTCGCACGCTGACACTGAAAAAGCTGGTAAATGCCTCGGACAGGTCGGGAAATTTTGAGTTTGCTCTTTCCTACACCGACACGGACGGCAGCATAAAGACCGAACGCATAACCCTTTGCCACGGGGAATCGACCGTGATAAACAATATAAAGAAGGGTACGTCGGTTACCGTTACCGAGACTTTGTCCGGCGGCTACACCGTAACGATAAAGGAGACCGCCTCGGGCAGAATCCTATCGGGCGGCAACAGTTACACCTTCACAATATCGGACAATGCCGACATAACGGTTTACAACACGACAAGCGTCGGCTTGCCCGAGACCGGCGGCATCGGCACGGAAGTATTCATATATGTCGGAACGGGCATTATGCTCGCCGCCGTCATTGCGGGATATTTCCTGAGACGAAGGTACGGCGGAGAGGACAATTAAACAGTCACCCGCCGGGTATATGAAATCACAAAAAATTTATAAATATATTTTTCATAAAGAAAGGAACAACATTAA
>CALBLD010000202.1 GCA_937895775.1 uncultured Clostridia bacterium | reverse complement strand
GTTTCTGAAGATCCTTGAAGACGGAGTTGTCGATCCGGGATACAGCAGGCATTATGCCGATGAAAACTTTTTTTCCGAATATATAAAAAACAAGCGGACACTGATACTCAATACCTTTACCGTATCGATGGGCGGAATGGAACTTTCGGATATATATCCGATTCCGTCGAGACCGACGGCGGGTTTTGCCGATGATCCGTCGGCACTGTATGAAGAGCTTGACAATTATCTCGGTTCTCATTACAGGATAAGAGTATTGTGCGACAGCGGGCAGGGAGCCGAGAATCTCTTGCGTGAACTTGTTGCAAAGGGATATACTGCGTCGCTTTCGGAAACCGAAGCCGATATAAGACTTGTCGTTGCTCCCGATCTGCCCGGATTCGAACTGCCGGCATCAAGATTTGCGGCTGTGTCCGCATGCAGGGGAAGATCCGGCAGTCCGAAAAAAAACAGGGCAATCGTAAGGATCTCGAGGAAAAAGAAAAGCGATGCCGAAAAGATACTTTCGTATACCGATCTGTCCGAGGGAGATTTTGTCGTTCACGTTACGCACGGTATCGGTGTGTACTGCGGAGTGGAGAGCCTTAATGTCGGCGGTTGCAGGCGCGATTTCATAAAAATCAAATATGCCGGTGACGACCTGCTCTATCTTCCGTGCAATCAGCTTGACAATCTTTCAAAATATATAGGCGCCGGAGAGGGAACCGGAGTAAGGTTGTCGAAAATGGGTTCCTCCGACTGGTCCAAAACGACCGCAAAGGTCAAGAGCGCGACAAAAGAAATGGCAAAAGAGCTTATCTCGCTTTATGCGACGCGTATGCGGAAAAGCGGATTCGCTTTTGCCAAGGATGATTCGATTGACCGTGAATTTGCCGATACATTCGAGTATGACGAGACACCGGGACAGCTTGATGCAATCGAAGATATCCGCCGCGATATGGAATCATCCCATCCGATGGACAGACTGCTTTGCGGAGATGTCGGATACGGAAAAACAGAGGTTGCGCTCCGTGCCGCATTCAAGGCGGTTCAGAGCAACAAGCAGGTAGCCGTGCTCGTTCCGACCACAATTCTCGCTCTTCAGCATTTTCAGACATTCGTGTCGCGCATGAGAGGCTTCCCGGTTTCGGTCGATATGATATCGAGATTCTGTACTCCCAAACAGCAGGAGGTTTCGATCAGACGGCTTGAACGCGGAGAGACAGATATTATCATCGGAACGCACAGACTGCTTTCGAAGGATATAAAGTTCCGCGATCTCGGACTTGTGATTGTCGATGAAGAACAGCGGTTCGGTGTCGCACAGAAAGAAAAGCTGAAGGCACTTACCGAAAATGTCGATGTGCTGACACTTACCGCAACCCCGATACCGAGAACAATGAATATGGCTCTGAGTGGGATAAGGGATATGTCGGTGCTTGAAGAAGCACCCGCCGACCGTATGCCGGTTCAGACATATGTGACCGAGCATGATGACAGGTTGATAAACGAGGCAATCAGAAGAGAGATGCGCAGAGGCGGACAGATTTTCTACCTTTGCAACCGGATAAACCGAATCGATTCGATTGTTGCAAAGCTTTCCGAAATGATACCGGACGCAAGAATAGGTGTGGGACACGGTCAGATGGACAAGGAGGAACTGTCCGATGTCTGGCATCGGATGATTTCCGGGGATATTGATATACTTGTCTGCACAACAATTATCGAAACCGGGGTCGATGTTCCGAATGCGAATACACTGATTATCGAGAACGCCGATCAGATGGGACTTTCTCAGCTTCATCAGATCAGGGGACGAGTCGGACGTTCGGGCAGACGTGCGTATGCCTATTTTACCTATCCGAGCGGCAAGGTTCTGACCGAAATAGCCGAAAAGCGGCTTGAGGCAATACGTGATTTTACCGAATTCGGTGCGGGTTTCCGCATTGCGGTCAGAGATCTTGAAATAAGAGGCGCGGGCGATCTTCTCGGAGCGGATCAGCACGGGCATATGATGACTGTCGGCTATGATCTGTATATGAAGCTTCTGAATGAAGCCATTCTTGAGGAAAAAGGAGAGAAGGTAAAGCCGAGATGCGAATGTAATGTTGATTTCGGAATCGACGCATACATCCCCGAAAAGTACATCGATAACATGAACCAGCGTATAGAGGCTTATAAAAAAATATCGCTTATACGATGCAGAGAGGATCTGTACGATGTTACCGATGAGCTTCTTGACAGATACGGTGATATGCCGAAGCCGGTTATCAACCTCCTTAAGATTTCGCTTGTCCGTTCACTCGGTTCGGACTGCAATATCTGCAAGATCATGGGAAAAGAAAACTCTGTGGTGCTTTATCCCGAAAAATTCAATATTCAGCCGTGGACGAAGGTTGCGGCGGAAAATAACGGAAGAATACTCGTAAGCCTCGGGAAAACGCCATCTGTTACCGTTAAAACTCCGAAAGGAATTGAACCGGCAGAGTATGTCGCAAAAATTCTCGGGGACTATATGAACGCAGTCAAAACAGACTGAACGGAGAGAAAAATGAGAAAAAAGATTCTGATACTGCTGCTTGTGACGGTTTGCATGCTTTCCGCTTTTGCAGGATGCGCAAGGAGCGGGGATGCCGTAATGACATACAAAAAATACAGTATATCCGAGGATATGTACAGATACTGGCTGATAAGCTGGAAAAACAATTTCGTCGAGAATTATTCGGATATTGAGGATACCGACGAATACTGGAACTCGCCTGTGTCGGAAGGATCCGATATGACAAACGGCGAATATGTCAGAAACAATATCGAGACAAGAATCAGATATTATCTTATCGGTC
>CALBLD010000201.1 GCA_937895775.1 uncultured Clostridia bacterium | reverse complement strand
TTGTCGCCGACCGAAACCGTGATTTTTCTTTTTTCTATAACAAATCCGCACGAGCTTGTTCTGATCTGTCCGAACGGATTCTTTGTTTTCGCAAGCAGGGTGTACTCTCCCGCTGCCCGCGGAACATTCTCCGTCGGTGCGGATCCTGTTCCGTCGGCAAACAGATATTCCGCATGGCAGAGAAATGCCCTCGCTCCGTATTTCGGCGTCTCCCCGTAAACGATGCTGTCGGCATACGCTCCGTCAAGGAAGAGTCCGAGACAGACGATGAACACCGCAACCGCTCCGACAAGTGCCGTCCCGATCGCACCGAGCGGCAGCCGATGTTTTTTCAGCCACTTTACCCGACTGATGCTTCTGCGCACCTTCTCAACATATTTATCGTATGTCATTTTCGGTTTCTCCTGTCATTATCGGTCAAGACTGCGGCGTACAACCGCATACGTGCCGTATTCGTTGCCACTTTCGCTTTTCCATGTCAGAACAAACATGACCGTATCGAAATCGTCGTCGATGTTTTCAAGCCTGCCGTCAAACTTTCTTTCGGCATACTGCCATTTGTCCTCTCCGGGAACGACACCGTCCGTAATCAAAAATGTCCTTTTGAACACGCTTCCCTTGTACAGAACGCAGGATATCCCGGTAAGCTCGGTCTTGCCGACTGCGTCACAGCTCACATACAGCAGGTAATCAAGAGTCCTTTTCTCTGCCGAATATGACACTTCACTGTAGTGCATTTCAAAATTGTCCTCGCCTTCCGGCGGAAACACGATATCCGGCACCGGATCGTCTTCTCCGCGGATGTTTTCGGAAACGGAAAGCGGCTTCCCGCCTTTCATGCTTCCGTCTGCGTTTGCAAAAGCCCCCGATGCCGCAAATGCCATAAATACGCAGACCGCCAACGCAATTCCGCAGACGGCTCCGGCGACAAATATCATTGCGGCGTTTGTTCTCTTTTCCCTTTCGGTTATTCTTTCGGTCATGACACTGTCTCCGGATCAGTATTTCTT
>CALBLD010000200.1 GCA_937895775.1 uncultured Clostridia bacterium | reverse complement strand
CGGTCTGTAATTTGCATCGGTCGGAACCGAGGCGTAAGGGCGGCGGTTTTGCGGTCGGGAGTCAAAAAGGAGAATTTAAAATACTCCCTGCGCAAAACCGCCTTATTGCGACTTTCAACCCTCTCATCACATAAGACGAGACATATCGCAAAAGTGTGACACTTTTTATAAAAAAATTTTAAAATAAAACGGACCGATTTTCTCGGTCCGCATATATTATGGATTTTATGAAAGTTCGGTCGGTATTACCGTATGCTCGTTCTTGATCTTTTTGAGGATAATATGTGTCTTTGTATTTGCGACTCCGTCGAACGATCTGATCTTGCCGTATATATCGTCAAGTCCGTCGGTCGAATCGGTCACGATATGCAGTATGTAGTCGAAGTCACCGGTAACACAGAAACAGGAAATGACATTCGGGATATTATCGATCATTTCAAGGAAAGCATCACCGAGTCTCGGATGCTCCATCGCAACCTCCATTATCGCCGAAACGTCGTTGCCGATTTTCTTCTGGTCGATTATGAGCGTATACTGGCGGATAAGTCCCGAGTTTTCCATCCTTTTTATACGTTCGGTTACAGCCGACACCGAAAGATTTATTTCATCTCCGATCGCCGATGCCTTTTCTCTGGCATTTTTCTTGAGGCAGTTAAGTATTTTAAGATCAATATTATCCATATCGGTAAAAACCATCCTTTATCATCAGACATAATACCTGTTCAAGGCAGAAAAACAGCCGACCGCCCGCGGTTAAAATATTAACGAATGGTCAAGCACGGTAAGTATAGCATGCTTTTTTGAAAAAATCAATAGTTTTTTGATTTTTTGTTGAAATTATTTCGGAAATTCTTTTTATTACTTTACTTTTTTCTTTGCATCGGCATTTATCCGTATCCACGAAACGGCAACCGACAGCATATTGAAGCACTCTGTCACGATTCCCGGAACCGAACCGAACACAATCGCATATGTAAGCCATGCCGGAGAAAGCAGGAAAAACTGTCCTATCCGTATTTTCTTTGCATCCGATGTCCAAAAGAGTGCGGAGCCTATAAGCGTTGCGGGAGCAACCAGAAAATCCCACGGCGAGAAAGGCAGCACCGGAACTGCCAGTTCAATAAACGGGGCTGCGCCGAAAAGGAAGAGTATGATGCATTTTGCGATTTTTCCCGCTCTGCTCTCCTTCGGCAATGCCATAATTACTATATTTCTTACGAGCGAAAGTGTATTCTGCATGACCCCGCAGGCACTTCCGAGCATCGCATAATGGACCGCAAAAAGTCCGAGCGACACTCCCATGACCGCAAAGGTATATCTGGGTCTTTTTATCTGAAAAGACAAAACGACCATAAGCGAAGCTACGGCACCTACGATCTGTGTTATGATCTGATAGCTGTTCATTGTATTCCCGAATCCTTTATTTTTACTGCAAAAATCAACAAATTACCGAAAAGGTATTCACATTTTCAAAAAAAGTGCTATAATCTATATAAACTTTTGAAAAACCGACATATCGAAAGGTAACATTTATTATGGAACTAAGAGAAAAGAAAATCAACTTTCTCGGTGACAGCATCACCGAAGGACACGGTGTATCCTGCAGGGAGAACTTTTTCTGCAATGTTCTCGCAAGAGAAGAAGGACTTGCCGCCGCAAGAAATTACGGTATAGGCGGAACACGCATCGCTCCGCAACATAGCAGGAGCGGGAACAACGCATGGGATCAGGACTTTATATCGAGAGTCGAGAAAATGGATCCCGATGCCGACATAATCGTCGTATTCGGCGGAACAAACGACTACGGTCACGGAGATGCTCCGATCGGATATTTCACCGATTCGACCCCCGAAACCTTCTACGGTGCGCTCCACACCCTCATCCGCAAGCTCTACGAAAAATATCCGGACAAACTGATTGTATTTATGACCCCGACACATCGTCTCAGAGAGGAATCACCGAGAGGAGACGGCTACAAACAGCCCACACTTCCCCTTTCGGGCTATGTTGACATAATAAAAGAGGTTTGCAGATACTATTCCATCCCGGTTCTCGATCTGTACGCAAACGGATCGATGCAGCCCTCGGTTGAATGTCTGAAAAATCTTTACATGCCCGACGGACTTCATCCCAACGACGCAGGTCACAGAATCATTGCTTCAAGGCTCGCAGGATTTCTGAAGAGTCTTTGATCGGTTAAAACGCATTAAAAAGAGGCTCAACGACATGTGAGCCTCTTTTTGGTCGTCAAACAATATTGTTTATTCTTTTTCACGCTGCTTTTTCGCAGAGATGACGGTGAGTACAACACTCACAAGTGCAACGGTCGTAAGTGCCAGCGCAATGTCTCCGGTCTGCGGAATACCGAGCGAAAACGTATTCTGGTGGGTCGCCTGATCGGTTTTTTTGCCGTACATCGTTATTTCGTTTATGCTCACACTTCTGTCAACACATTCAAGCGAAAGTCTGTACTCGGTTCCCGTCAGATTGCCGTTTGCAAGCGTCCATCCGCCGTCATGTCTGACGTAAAGCGTCCATATCAGCCTGCGCCCGCCGTTATCTTCATAGTCAACCGAGCA